>NZ_JBUYWT010000023.1:0-120387 GCF_055264925.1 Bradyrhizobium sp. KZN70725 | reverse complement strand
CGTCGCCGAGCTCGTAACTCCGGTCGGGCTACGCCCTCCCTGCGTCACGAGCTCGGCGACGCTCTCTCATCCTGATTGACGCTCTGCTTCCATCCTGATTGCCGCGCGGCAGATCCTTCAATTTCTGGAACGACTGGCATGCGCCCCGTGCAGACCCGCTCTCTGAGCGGCCCTCTCGGGGGGGATCCCTGTTCCAAGCAACATGCTCTTCGCGAGGTGCTAAGGATCGACCTGTCGGGGGCCACTTGGCAATCCTGCGCTCATGGAAATCGCGCCATGTTCGAGACCTCGATCACTTTGATCTACGCCGTCCGCGACGGTCCGCTGTGTCGTGTTCGTCAACCAATAGCAAGCGATGGGGCCCGGGCGTTTTGCTCGTGTGATGCCTGGAGTATTGGATTGCTGTCTGGCAGATCGCTCCCGCAGCACCTTCGCCACGGCACGCGGGAATACGGCGAGGGGCACTAGCGTTTGCCGGGATGCGACCTTCTTGCCGTTGACGCGCAGGCCTCAGCATGGGGCCGATCGATCCAGCAGTGTCCTTGTGTTGCGTCTGCGTCGGCCGTCATGGTGGTCTCCGTCAGTTCGTTCATGGCGCGTCCAACGCAACCTCGAATGGGCTGATCAGGCCCGAGGGCCGGCAAGAGCCTCGATCGCCTTCCCGCAACGGCTGCGCCTGCTTTTTTCCCCTGCCGCGAAGGGGTGGCATTCCTCGCGGAAGACAAAAAAGCAGGCTTGTCGCCGTCCTCCGCTGCGCTGCGGGCCTGACGGCTGCGGGCCGATCGCTCCCCGGGCCAAGGATCGCCATCGAGGCTGCGATAGGCGCGGCCCGAGCAACAAACGGAGACGACCATGGCTACCATCGGCACCTTCATCGCTTTGGACAACGGCTACACCGGCTCGATCAAGACGCTGACGCTGAACATCAAGGCGCGGTTCGCCGCATCCGAGAAGGACAACGACAAGGCGCCCGACTACCGCATCTTCGCCGGCACCACCGAGTTCGGCGCGGCCTGGAAGAAGACCGCCCGCGACAGCGATCGCGAATACCTCTCGGTCAAGCTCGACGACCCGAGTTTCCCGGCCCCGATCTACGCCTCGCTGGTGAAGGTCGAAGGCGACGAGGGCTTCACCCTGATCTGGTCTCGCCGCAACGGCGACTGATCCCTTACGGATCTTCGGCCCCGCCTCCTCGGAGGCGGAGCCTTTTGCATGTGTGCCGAGTATGAACGACAGCTTGGAGGTGGAAGTCCTCTATCCAGCCTGATGACGGCGAAGGATTAGCGAGCGCCTTTCGCCCAGCTTGGTGCGCCGCCGCCGATCCGGCAAGCTTGATCGGCGGCGGTGACGCGCGTCCGCGTCCGGCGCTCGCCGGGCCTTCGGCCCGGCTCGCGGAAGAGATCAGGATCGAATCTTAGACACTTTCTCGTCAAGCAGGTCGACCGGCCGCACCTCCAAAGCTTGGGCCGTCTCCCAGATTGTGAGCAGGGTCGCGTTTTGCAGCCCTCTTTCCATACTACTGATGAAGGCCCTATCGACGCCCATGCGTTCTGCGACGGCCTCCTGGCTCAAACCAAGGCCTAGCCGAAAACGGCGCGCATTTGCTCCAAATACCTTGCGAATGTCCATCCGCAGGATAGGAAGCAATCGCGTATTTTGGCGCTACGTGTTATAATACGCGGCGACCTCGGTTGCGTGTGCTCGCAAAAGGAGTTTCGATTGTGGAGAAGGATAGAAGAACGCGCTTTCCTGCGGTCCCCGAGCCTGGGGCAGGCGGCATGCCATACGCTAGTGTCGGCGACTATGCGAGAGGGCGCTTTGCGAGCGCTGCGAGTCGACTTCCGCTCTCTGGAACAGTGTAGCCCCCGATGCCAAAACCACCGCTTGATCCGGAGGTCGCGGACGTTGCGCCGGACGATCCAATCGTTACACCTTATGACCAGCAGCATGTCGTAACCTACATGCGACTTCTACAGGCCGAGAGTGAGGGGGCGGACTGGCGGGAAGTCGCTCGACTTGTCCTGCATATTGATCCGGCGCGTCAACCGGGCCGCGCACGCGACGCATACCAGAGTCACCTCGCGCGCGCGAAGTGGATGACCGAACAGGGGCGTCTGTTGCGTGGCACGTGGTCGAACTAGAGGAAATTTATCGGCCGAAACTCGACTTCTCCGGCTAACGCTTGGTCACCAGGAAGCACCACGTGGTGCCAAACCAGGTTCTTCCTGCAGCCCAATCGATTGGAATTATTGAGCCGCAATCCTGTTAGCTGTGTGCAATGGGGCGGAAGCAATGCCTGAGTTCGACTGGCGGTCGCCGGAATCCTTCAAGAGCCTTCAGGATGCAGAGATCACCGACATTGCCTGGGAATGTCTTCGTCGAAATACGGATTATCGCCGTGACCACGAAGCGATGATCGCCAACAAACCAGCTGGCGAAGTGACAGCCGAGTTCAGGAAGAGGTGGGGCACCTGCTCTCGGCCATGATCCAGTGAGGTCCTTCAACGAACAGACCATCTTTTGGGCGCCCGATGTTCTGCCGACCGTTGTGCCGGGCGCAGTGATCGTGCCGCCTCTCAGCGCCAGCGCAGCGCCTCGGCCGCTGCTCGATCTCGCGGCTGACCAGATCCGCCGCGCCGCCGACGGCTGGCACGTCGTATTGCGCATCGAAACGGCAAAACACCGCGTTTGGTCGAAAGAGCCGCGGGTTGTTGGTCTGTGCTATTCTGCCGAGCTGCCGTTTGACGGCGATTTTGAGGAACGCGTATGCTGCGCGACGGGCTGTGGCGTGCGATGAAAGGGCGCACAAGTGAGATGCACTTTCACGCCCGCCGGGATGACGATCACGATGCTGTCTCCCTACCGGCGAGCTGCCGATTCACCGCGGTCGGACTGCTGCCCGCCGGCGCGAACACACGCTGTCCATCTTCCAGTTCGACCGCCATCATGCCGTCCGGCGGCTTTACAAGATCATGCAAGGCCGCGAGTGCTGCTGGCTCATTCGCCGCGCCGTCGGCGAGCGTCACCGTCGCGAGTTGCGGTGCCTTGCGAGCGGTTAGGCCGAACTCGACCCGCCAGCGGAACACCATGCTGGTAACGACGCCATGGCGGCGGCAAACCTGCGCCACGCTGACGCCGGGCTTCTCCGTCTGCTGCACGATCGCCCGCTTCTGCTTGTTGCTGAACCGACGCCGGTTCGACCGCCCGTCCACCGCTTCCGGCGTCAAGCGGTATTTGCGTCGCGCGCAGTTAGCAGCGCTGCTTAATTGAGCCGGGTGCTCGGATGATGCAGCAATCGCCAGTCCTTCTCGCCGCCGGAGTCTTCGAGACGATCGCGCCAGATCCGCAACGAATCGCGCGAAAGACCGAGGGGCGCGGCATGCCTGGCATGCCCGATGCCGTCCAGCTCATCGCCTCGACATGTCGCCGGGCACGAGCTGTGCCGGCGGTTCACGCAGATTCCCGGTGTCGGTCCGATCGCGGCGCTGAGCTTCATGACCGCGGTCGACGACCCCTCGCGGTTCAGGCGCTCGCGCGACGTGGCGGCGTATTTTGGCCTGACCTCACGGCGCTGGCAGTCCGGCTCTTCGGTCGGCGTGCAGGGGCGGATCAGCAAGGCGGGTGACGGCGACGTGCGGCGGGCGCTGAGGCGGCGAGCGCGCGCTGACGCGTTACAAGAAGAAGGACAAAGTCAAGGCGTGGGGGCTGGCGCTGGCGAAGCGCGCCTCGCACCGCAAGGCGACGGTGGCGGTGGCGCGCAAGCTCGCCGTGATCATGCACGCGATGTGGACCTCCGGCACGTTCTACTGCGGCGATCCGGACGCGTCGGCGGCGGAGATGCGCGCCGAGCGGACGGCCAAAGCGCGCAAACTGCTCGGGGCTTACGCATGAGCAGCGCGATCAATCGACCCGTTGACGACGTGGCGATCGCCGCGTCCTGAACATGGAGCTCCGCCGCTGGCGGATGAGGACTGGTGCAGCATAACGACGACGGAACGCACGTTATCTTGCCTGCGACGGCGCATCTTCGGATGCCTGCCGATCGCGCCGGATTGCCTGTGATGTGGCTCCGTCAGACCGATGGAAAGATGCGCCGCGACGGCGTCCGCGCTGCCTTGCTGCAGCGAGTTTGTGCCGTCGATGAGCGCGGAAGACTGCACGGCGCATCAGGACTCGCATTCATCGCGGCGCATCGTGTCATGGCGTGGCGCAGAGAGCCTTGTCGCAAACGAGAAAGGAAGCGAGAATGGGACAGAGCAGAGAGACGAGACGCCCGATTAAGACGGCAAGATAAAGCGAACTGTCGTTCGCACCTCGCGGGCTCGGCAAGTGATTGTCTGCACATTGTTTTTGGCACCTTGCGAAGCCCATCTGACAGCACTGCGCATGTGCGCATGGTGCCATCTCAAAGACTTTCTCTTTTGTTTTCAAGGCCAAGACGGTTGTCTTTTGCAATGTGCGCCGTAGCATGCCTCGTCATCGCTACACTGCCGCAACCCATTCTGCGACGCTCTACGATCGATGGTTTGAGGTCTTGCACGGTGTGATTCCCGCGCCGATCGTCGCGTCATGGCGAGCGATGAGCACGACGATTTCCGCATCAGGCCGGGCCGCGCGCGCAACCGGGGCTCGCGCGTCAACGCGCGCTATCTGCCCTTCTTGACTGAGGTGAAGATCGCCGTGCGCAAGGCCGGCGGTAACCCCGGGCAGATCGGCCGAGGCCCGGGATCGGCGGGCAGCCGGAACGGGCAAGGCAGCGGCCGCTTCAACGCGCGCGGCCGGGGCGCCAGGGTTGTGGCGTCCTTTGCCCGGGACGGCGGCGGCTGGCAGCAGGATTCCAGCGGTCGCTTCCGCTCGCGTCGGGTCGTGGTCAAGGCGCGGGTGGTGAAGCTCAACCCGCAACGAGGTTCGCGCGGGCCAAAGATGCGGGGTGCGGCGAGCAAGGCGGCCGACGCGCATCTGCGCTACCTCGAGCGCGACGGAGTCACCCGCGACGGCGAGCAAGGCCGGGCTTATTCAGCACTTGAGAACAAAGCGGACGGCAAGACGTTCATCGAACGCGGACGTGAGGACCGCCACCAGTTCCGCTTCATTGTCGCGCCGGAGGATTCCATCGAGATGGCGGATCTGCGCGGCTTCACCCGCGACCTCATGCGCCAGATGGAAACTGATCTCGGCACCAGGCTCGACTGGATCGCCGTCGATCATCACAACACCGGCCATCCGCACACCCATGTCATCGTCCGCGGGGTGCTCGATGATGGTCGCATCCTCAACATTGCCGGTGATTATATCGCTCATGGCGTCCGCCATCGGGCGAGCGAGCTGGTTACGCTCGAACTTGGCCCACAGACCGAGATCGAGCTTCAGAACAAGCTCCACAACGAGGTGCAGGCCGAGCGCTGGACCCGGCTCGATAAGATGCTGGCCTCCGAGCAGCGCGACCAGGGCGTCATCGATCTCAGGCCCGGCGAGGGGGCGAGCTATCTCGTCCGCGAGAACCGCGCCAACCTGATCGGGCGCGTCCGCCAGCTTGAGCGGTACGGGCTCGCCAGCGAGATCGAGCCGGGACGCTGGACGCTCTCGGGCAAGGCCGAGCGGACCTTGCGGGAGCTCGGCGAGCGCGGCGACATCATCAAGACCATGCACCGGGCGCTTGCCGAGCATGGCATCGCCTCCGAGCGCGGGCCCAGCCAGTACGTCAGCCATGGCAGGCAGATCGCCGAGCCGGTCGTCGGCCGGGTGCTGGCCAAAGGACTGGCCGGCGACGAGATGAGCGACCGGCTGCATCTCGTTATCGATGGCGTGGACGGGCGCACCCACTATGTCGAGACGGCCGATCCGGCCAGGCTGGACGAGATCAAGCGCGGCCACATCGTCGCGCTCGAGCCGGTGCTGAGCAAGGCGGAGCCACGAGCTGCGGACCTCAACATCCGCGCCATGGCGGCAACAAACGGCGGCCTCTACCGGCCGAGCGAACACCTGGCGGCCGCGTGCCCGGAGATCGAACGCTTCAAGGGCGACCCGAATGCATACATCCGCTCCCACGTCCGCCGTCTCGAAGCCCTGCGCCGCGCCGGCCATGTCGAGCGCATCGACGCCGACCACTGGAAAATCCCCCACGACATCGCCGAACGCGGCATGGCCTATGACGCCTCTGGCCAGCCGAAGGACTTTGCCATTCGCACGCTCTCCACCCTCGATCTTGAACGCCAGATCGGCAGCGACGGGGCGACCTGGCTCGACCGCGAACTGGCCTCACCCAACCGGACGCCGCTCTCGGAGGCGGGCTTTGGACGGGAGGTCACGGACGCGATGGAGCGTCGTCGCCAGGCCCTCGTCGATCAGGGGCACGCCACCCGGCTCGCCGACGGCCGCGTTCGTGCGCCGAAAGACCTCGTCGCCCGCCTTGAGGCGACCGAGATCAGTCGCGTCGGGCGGCAGATGGCGGCCGAGCGCGGGCTGACTTATATGCCGAGCAAGTCGGGCGAGTTGATCGCCGGGAGGCTTGCGGGCGTCGCCACGCTTGTCAGCGGGCGCTTCGCCATGATCGAGGATGGCCTCGGCTTCCAACTCGTGCCCTGGCAACCTGTGCTCGACAAGCGCATCGGCCAGCACATCAGCGGTGTGATGCGCGACAGCGGTGGCATCGAATGGGGGGTCGGTCGGAAACGTGGGCTTGGGCTGTGAGCTGGACCCCTTTGCCAGCCTCCGGCCGTCCTCCGACGGGCGGAGCGTGGACGAGGGTGGTGGCAACTTGGGCGCGGTGGCTAGATCGCTCACCCGCGGCGTCTGGCAGCGGGAGGATTGGATCTGGAGTCACGGACAAACGCGGTTGATGGTCTAATCGATTGACGGCGAGGGAGAGACCGGCCGTCATCAGCCTCCCATCTTTTTGTTCCATATTCTGGGGCGGTGAGATCATCGGCCTCGCGGATCAGTGCCGCGACGGCGGCGGGCTTCCTGGCCGATCAAGCCGCGAAGACTGTCCCATCCCTGGTTCCGCGCCAGTTCCATCGTCAGCGCCTTGCAATCGCTGCCGGACCGGGGGGTGATGTTTCGGGACGATCGGGGTCTTCGAACTGCGAACGCACATAGGCTGGCTGCAATCTCATCAAGCCGCGTCCGAACATCGGATAGATTGGGAGCCGGCGGAGAAGCTTGAGGATGGTCGTGAGAATCGCATCGTTAGGCGCTTTCGCCTGCACCACAGCCGACGCAGCGGCCGGGAGGGGAGCGCACCAGATTGCGGTTGAGCCACTCGGCGACGCAGCAGGCGAAGGCGCGGGCCTCAGCCCGATCGCGTGGCAGGCCGCCATCGAACTCCGCAATCCCGGCGCGCTCGTCAAAAAAGACCTGCCAGTCCTCGGCCGACCAGCCATCTTTGCCAAGGACGCAGCAACACCACGATGCTAAGCTTGTGAATCGAGAGAAGATCGAGGATTTCGGCCGGCGGCGGCGCGGAGGCTTCCAACACTAGGTCGTCGCCGTCGAGACGCAATTCGACACCGGCGACCCGCGCCGCCCTCAGCGCTTCGGCGGCGCTCAGAGCGTTGCTCTCCATCCGGTTTTTCCGGGCGCGGATTGGGGCGGGTGATTTGCACCCGCAGAGTCCGCAACAACCGGCCGACCCCCTCGGAGCCTTGTTTGGCGTGGTGAGTCTTGTGCCGCAGTGGTTTGGTGGTGGGACACCGGGTAATTTCCTGCCCCCGGAGATACACGTGAGTTGCTTCTAGCGTCCCTTTGGTCCGCGCTCTCTGGGCGGTCTCTCGAAGGAGGAAGCCGCAACAAGCGCCGTGAGGTTGGTGGCCGCTGCCCTCCAGCAGGAGCTGCGCGACTGGGGCGCTGTCCTGACAGCGCAGGACTGCGAGGCTATAATGGCCAAGGTTCTCGAACGCGCCGGCACCGCGGCGCATGCAACGAGCACGGCCATGAAAGTCAAAGACCTGTTAGATGAGCTACAGAAGCTCGATCCGGAGACGCTGGTCGTCACGTCCAGTCCTGACGGCTTCGCTCTGTATGAGCCGACATTTGACCGCGAATGGATCACGATAGACCGGTTCGGTAGTCCGCAGCGCGCCATGTCAGGCGAGCCCGGAGCGATGCAGGCCGTCAGGCTCTAAGCCTCCGGGAAGTTCTCCTGCACATAGAGCTTGATGCGCCCGCCGATCGTATCGTGTTTGGGTACGTCTGGTTCGAACGCCGGGACCGGCACAACGTTGTAGGAGGCGGAAATGAAACCCATCAAAGACGAAATGATCCGAACAATCGTGAACGAAGCCGGCGATGAAGTGGGCCAGACCAACCTCGATGGCACGCTTGTCAAAGGGCACCACCAAATCGACGCCGAACTAAAGCTCCACCACGAACTGTTCTTCAGGACCAGCGGCGCGCTGACAAAGATAAACTGCATCACCATTGACCATACCGCGCACAAGATCACGCTGGCGGTGGACGGCTTTAGTCGGGCTTGAGCCGATGATGAGTGCGCCTGTTTGGCGTGCTTGGGCCGGCCGATATCAGAAGACCGCTGCGGCCAGCCCGATGGCGGCCAGCACAATCACCACGACGAATGCTAGCAGGCAGCTTCCACCGTGCGTGTTCATCGCGACCTCCGTGTCCAGATGCTGTCTGAATTTATTTCCGGTAGATCACCACTGGGGCATCGCCCGCCCGATGAACCCGAGGGGACCCCGCCCCGGCACCGGTTGCTTTTGGGGTAAAGCAGACATCAAATGGAAGGCGAGGCCCGCAGACTCGGTCGAGAGTGACCCAAGGCAGACATGTCTGAGCGGGCGCATGCCAGAAAACTGGCGATGCGCAGCACCTGTCGGCGGTGACCAGGTCTACCTCTTGCCGTCGCCGATGTACGTAAGGCGAGGGCTAGTCAAACCGAGGAATGCCGATTGGAATTCTCATTCCGATGCTTCGGTGCTCGGCCACAAGACGTGCGACAAACTCATCCAGGCGCGGTCGGGAGAGGGGTGAATATACGTCGGGTGTCAGACACTCTTCCGCGTTACGAGTGGCGCTCGGCGCGCGCGTGATGGCGCGCGCCGAAGTCTTCAAGCGATTTGCGCAGCGATCGGAAGCCTGCGCGCACCTCTTCAGAAAAGAGCTGCGGCTGTTCCCAGGCTGCAAAGTGCCCGCCTTTATCGACCTTGTTGTAATAGATGAGCTTGGGATACGCCCGCTCCGTCCAACTCCGCGGCGCCTGATACTGCTCGCCTGGAAAAACGCTCACGGCCACCGGGATGTGGACGCCCTTCGCATTGAAGAAGCCGCCCTTGTATTCCCAGTAAAGACGGGACGCAGAGACCCCGGTCTTCGTCAACCAGTACAGCGTGATGTTGTCGAGGATCTCGTCGCGCGTCAGCTCCCCAGTGGCACTCGTCGCCCGGGTTAGTGCCGAAGCGACCGCCGCCGCCGGTTGGCCGTCAGCGTCATTGTGGTCGAGCAGCCAGGCCGCGAGGCCAACGGGCGAATCCGCGATGCCGTAGAGGGTTTGCGGGCGCGACGCCATCAACCTGGCATAGTCGACTTGCTTGAAAGTCCTGACCAGTTGCTCATAAGCGCGTCGTTCCTCAGCTGACAGACCGGTCGTCGGCGGCTCGCCGGCCTTAAGAGCCTTGTCGACGTCAGCCGGGACGGTGGCGGGCATGTTGGTGTGGATGGCGAGCAGTCCCGCGGGAGCCTGCAAGCCCATTTGATCGACAACAAACGCTCCCCAGTCGCCGCCTTGAGCGACGTAACTGGTGTAGCCGAGGCGCTTCATGAGTTCTGCCCATGCTCGGGCCATCCGCTCGGGACCCCAGCCGGTGCTCTTCGGTTTGCCCGAAAAGCCGTATCCCGGCATTGACGGAATGACCAAATGGAAAGCGTCCGATGCGCTCGCGCCGTATGCCGTGGGGTTGGTCAAGGGATCGATGATCTTCAACTGCTCGATGATCGAGCCGGGCCATCCGTGGTTGACGATGAGCGGCAACGCACCTTCGTGCTTCGAACGAACGTGGATGAAATGAATGTCCAGCCCGTCGATCTCGGTGATGAACTGCGGCAAGGCATTGAGCCGCGCCTCTACCTTCCGCCAGTCGTAATCCGTCGCCCAATAGCGCGCCAGTTCCCGCATCGTCGCGAGTTGCACGCCTTGCGATTGGTCCGGGACAGTCTCGCGTTCAGGCCAGTTTGTCGCGTCGATGCGCCTGCGCAGGTCGACGAGCGCCTCTTCAGGAAAGTTGATGCGGAAGGGGCGGATTGCATCGCCCGTGGCGGCCGACACCGGATGCGCGGGAAACAGGCTGGCTGCGCCGGCCGCGGCTATTCCCAGCGCAGCGGTGGTCAAGAACTTGCGTCTGTCCGGGTTGATGGCTTCTGTCGCCGGCGTTTTGATGAGCATGGTCATTGCATTCTCTCCTGAGGTTACCGGCTCGCGCCTTGGAAGTTGGGTCGCTTCGATGCTCGAGCGAATGCTCGTTGGTCGGCAGGCGCGCCATCGCCGCGCCACCTAATTGTCTCTTGGTCGTTCCGGGCAGCGGGGGAACGGCGAGTGACCACGCCTCCGTCGACCAGCCGGGGCACGCCGAGCGGATTGGCCTCGCGCAGCGCCATGGGCAGCAGCGTGTCCGGAAAACCCTGGTAAGAGACCGGCCGCAAAAACCGATCGATCGCGCTCATGCCGACCGAGGTGAAGCGGCTGTCCGAGGTCGCGGGGAAGGGACCGCCGTGGATCGAGGCATAAGAGACCTCCTGCGGATGCGCGAAGGCGTTGACAACGATGCGACCGGTGCGTCGCTCCAGGATGGGGAGCAGACGCTGCGCCAGTGAAGTGTCGGCGTTTTCCAGATGCATGCTCGCCGAAAGCTGGCCGCGGAAGGCCATGGCAATGGCGATCAACTCCTCTGCGTCGCGGACCTTCACGAGCAGGGCGGCGGGGCCGAACACTTCCTCCGCAAGCCTGGGATCGGCCAGGAAGCGTGCGCCGTCGATCTCGAGCAGGGCCGAGCGGCCGTCGAGATCTTGGGACGGCGCCGCCCCCTCTGCGGTGCGGCGAGCACCGCTCGCCTGCTGCCGGTCGAGGCCTTGCAGATAGGCGCTATGGATGCCCGGGGTCAGCATAGGGCGCGCAGGGGCAGAAGCGATGCGCGCCGACAAGCTCTCGCGCATGGCTTCGAAGCCGGGCCCTTCAATGCCCAGAAGGATAGCGGGCTTTAGGCATGCCTGTCCGACATTGACCAGCATCCGTTCGGCGAAGCCGTCGCCGATCTCGGCTCCGCGCAACGACAGGGCCTGTGGCAGGATGAAAGTCGGGTTGACGCTGGTCATTTCGGTAAAGACCGGGATCGGTTCCGGCCGCAGCTGGGCGCGTCGATAGAGCGCCATGCCGCCGCCTTCCGATCCGGTGAAAGTCACGGCCTTGATCAGCGGATGGTCGACCAGCGCCTCGCCGACGGTATTGCCCGCCCCGCGCACCATCGAGAACACGCCCTGATGCAGGCCGCTATCCTGGACCGCCTTGCGGATGACACGGGCCATGATCTCCGACGCCCCGGGGTGAGCGTTGTGCGCTTTCAACACCACGGTGCAGCCCGCCGCGAGCGCAGAGGCGGTGTCGCCGCCGGCGACCGAATAGGCGATCGGGAAATTGCTTGCACCAAAGATGGCAACGGGACCGAGCGCGATCTTCTGCATGCGGTGGTCCATGCGCGGGCGGGGCTGGCGCTCGGGCTGGGCCGGGTCAATCGTCGCCTGCAGGAAGCGCCCCTTGCGGACGACCTCGGCGAATTGCCGGAATTGGGTCGCCGCCTTGGTCGCTTCGGCCTCGAGCTGCACCGCGGGCAGGCCGGTCTCCTGCGCGGCGCGCTCGGCAAGCTCTGTGCGCACAGCATCGAGATTGTCGGCGATCCGGCCCAGGAACGCTGCGCGCTCCGCAAGCGTCGTGTGGCTGTAGCCGTCGAACGCTTGTTCGGCGAGCCGCACGGCCAGGTCGACTTCCGCGCGACCGCCGAGGGCAAAGCCGGGTTCGATTTCGCGGTTCGTGGCGGGGTTGAGCGCGTTCATCGTTCCTTCGCTGGCCGCGATGTCTGCGGCGCCGATGAAAAGCTTTCCTGTCAGGGTCATTTGAGTTCACCTTTCATGATAAGTGCGCTGGCGCGCAGGGCGCGGGTTACGTCTTAGGCAAGGCCGCCATCACCTCGGCCGTCGTCCCGATGGCGTGGGCGAATGTGGGGCCGTTCAATTCGTGCGCAGCGTGCATCATGTCGTGCGAGAAGGCGGCGGTGGCGTCGCGCACCAGCGTCACGTGATAGCCGAGCTCCATTGCGAAGCGAGCTGTCGACTCGATGCAGGTGTTGGCGAGCAGGCCGATCACGATCACGTGGGTGATACCCTTCTGC
This sequence comes from Bradyrhizobium sp. KZN70725, assembly GCF_055264925.1. Taxonomy (NCBI): domain Bacteria; kingdom Pseudomonadati; phylum Pseudomonadota; class Alphaproteobacteria; order Hyphomicrobiales; family Nitrobacteraceae; genus Bradyrhizobium; species Bradyrhizobium sp. KZN70725. The sequence continues at coordinate 107,995 of NZ_JBUYWT010000023.1, read as the reverse complement.
TTCAACTGGAAGTCCAGGTCGGTGTTGGCGAAGCCGCTTTGTCCCCAATGCTCCTTGGCGACGATGTCGCCAGGCTTCGGCGTGAAATCGGAATGCCATTCGCCGCCCCATTCGCCGCGCGCAAAGCTGTGGCGCTGCATGATCAGTCGCTGGGTGGGGTTTGGATGGTCCCAGTCCTCGTAATCGCCCGGCTCCCAGCGCCGGTGCGGGACGATGACGACCTGGATATCAGCCGCGCGCACGGCACCGTCCAGCCGGCGCAGGTTATCGAGGAGGCCAACCTCATCGGCGACCGGCTTGAGGTGCGGATAAACCTTCCCGCCCTCCGACAGGAAGTCGTTGTAGGGATCGACGAGCAGCAATGCGGTCCTGCCGCGAGGGTATTGGGTCTCAATCATCGTCCGTCTCCTTGGGCCGCAGCGCGGCCGGTTGCTTCGGCTTCAATGATGTCCTATGTTACTATGAAAATCATAGTTACAATCCGCGATGAAGAAAACGTGATGAAGAACCAAAAAGCCCTTGTTTCCCAGACGCTTTGCCCGGTCGCCCGCTCCGAGACGGTCGTGGGCGACCGCTGGACGGTGCTAATCCTGCGCGAACTCTTCATGCGCAGTCATCGCTTCGAGGAGATCCAGGCCCAGACCGGAGCTACGCCGCAAATGGCCGCGGCGAGATTGAAGAGCTTGGAAGCCAACGGGCTCGTCAGGCGACGCATCTACAACAAGCGACCGCGGCGTCACGAGTATCACCTGACGGAGAAGGGGGAGGCCTTCTATCCTGTGCTGCAGGCGCTGCGGGCCTGGGGCGAGATATGGTGCAAGTCGCCGCGGGAAGGCCGCGCTATCAACTACACCCACCGGACATGCGGCAAGTCGACGGGCCTTGGCCCCGTCTGTGAGAGTTGCGGCCAGCCACTACGTCGCGAGGATATGATCGCCGAGCTGAATCCCGCTTATCAGGATGAGCGCGAAGCGCGGTGGGAGGAGTTCAAGGCCAGCCTATGAATCCTGTGGGTCTCAGAAGAGAAGCCGGCCGTGCAAGGGCTCGCGCTGGGACAGCCAGTCGCATTGCCAGGCCTGCGTTCGAAGCGATCAAGCCGAGTGCGAGACTTCCGGCTCTGGCCCATCGCACCATTTCGTTGCGTTGCGGTAATTGGTCAGTATCGGGGCATAGCGGACCTCTAGAATAACAAACTCGATTTATGAGACGCGCCCTAGATATTCGGCGCAGATCGAGGCGAGCGCATTGCCTTGTGGCGAGCGATTGGGATTGTTCGGGTCGCGCGGCTTGGTCGCCCTGGCGATGGCGCGCTCGACGAGCCCGAATTGATCCCCGTACAGAATGAACGTCATGTCGCGGAATGGCGACCGATCGCCGTCCGGCAATTCGGGCATCCGCTCTAACTCGCCGACCCCGACCGATAGCCGCGAAAGCTCGTCCTCGGTTATGCCGGTCAGCGCGATCTCGAAACCGTCCTCCACGAGGTCGGCCAATTCGAGCCGCAGCATCTCGTCATCCCAATCGCTGGCATCGGTCAGGCGATTATCGGCGATGACATAGGCGCGCTTCTGCTGATCGGTCCAACCGCGCGCGACAATGACCGGCACCTCGGTAAATCCTAACAGCTTGCCGGCGGCCAATCGGCCGTGCCCGGCGAGCACCATGCCGTCATCGGCCGCGAGGATCGGCATTGTCCAACCCCATTGCTTGATTGAGGCCGCGATCTGCTCGATTTGCTCGGGCGAGTGCCGGCGCGAATTGCGCTCGTAGGGCCGTAAACGGTCAACCGGCCATGCTTCCACGGCCGGCTTGCTCGCCAGTGCATCCATGATTTGCCGCCTGTAGGGCCGTTTATGGCCCGGACCTAGACTTTTAAATCCGCAACGCATTGCATTCGCCTCAACAAGCCGGGCGAAACCGTCGACATGCACCACGGTGGCACCACCACGCGCCTGCATCGCGAGTGCATCGACACTTGGGTCGCCGACTAGGAGCAGCGCAATGTGAGAGGAGCCACCGCCTGGCGAATTTCACTTGCGCATCGGACGCGGGAGCCGATTTGGAGCTGCTGCCGCCCGCAATGGAGGAAGCTGGTATGCTATCCGTTTTCGACTTGCGGGATGCACTTCTCGCCCTTCCGACATTTCTCTACGAGAAGCTCTTTTTCGGCCCGATACCAGAAGTTATCCATCTCACCGTGTGGTTGGCCGGCCTCCTGCCAAAGCTTATAAGCCCGAGTGCGTATTTCTTCCTCGTTCGGACCGGGCATCTGAAACACCCTAAATATCGCACCGTCAGGCAATCGCCTGCGGTCGGTTATTCATACCCTCACGGAATTCTGGCTCCGCACAGACAGCCGATCTTTACTGCATGCAAGGTGCGGATGGTTCTCGCAAACCCACCCGATGCCGAAGCAGATTGGGCAGTTTTTATCCATCTTGGGCAACGCAAGTTAAACAACTTCAGTTCCTCGCTCACGGCGGATTGTGCGCTGCCGTCGGCGGGGCCGTTACCGCTGCGCTTGCTTTAAAACCAACCCAAACGGCGCAAACGCCGTCACCATCGTGCCGACGACGCCGGTCGCCTCGTGGATTTCAAGCAAAATGGCCGAACGGTCGATTCGCCATTAAACGCCCTAACCAGCTCCGTTCGCGTGGAGTTTGCGAGGAATCAAAGCCCCAAAACGCGGTCCCGAAATACGCAAAAGGCGGGCGGTCCGGCGTACCCGCGCGGTTTTGGATTTCCCAAAGTACCTCTGAAAAGGCGCGGCCCTCCAAAGGATTGCTTTTGCCCGCCGAACGGGCAGAAGCGGACATTCAACCTGCCGACAACCCCGCTGAATCCGTCGAGAATGACCCTCAACAGACATCCACGCGGCTGAGGGTATACGGTCTTGTATGACCATCGAACTCGTCCTGCTCGCCGGAAGCGTAGTCCTCGGCATCGTGCACATTATCATCGTGTCGCACCTGCAGAGCTGGCAACGAGGCTATTGGTGGACTGCCAGCTCAAGGGAGCACAGTGTTCCGCCGCTCACCGGCGTTGCCGGAAGGGCTGAACGAGCACTCCGAAACTATTTTGAGACCTTTCCATTCTTCGCCGCTGCAATTCTTGTCGTGACCGTGACGAACACGCACAGTTGGCTCACCGTGTGGGGAGCCCACTTCTACTTTTGAGGTCGCATCCTCTACGCAATCCTGTATATGGCGGACCTGCCGTTAGCTCGTTCGCTCGTGTGGGACATCCCGACGACCGGCATCCTGATGAATGTTGCCGGGCTATTCTTGAAGTGACGATACCGACCGCACGATCTTAGGGTCATGCGTGGCACCACTTCGCTTCCTCTGAAATGGTAAACTAGCGGATGCCAGTCTCGGCTTACCTCAAGGCAGGCTTGTTCGTGGTCGCCGCGGCCGCCGCATTGTTCGCAGCAGCCGGCACGGTCGCCATCCCGGGCTTTTGGGCGTATCTCGCAATCTTCGCCGTCGTCATGATCGTTTCGTTCGCGGCGCTCGATCCGGACCTCCTGCGCGAACGCATGCGGCCGGGCGGCGAGAAGCCGCCGCTCGCGCTGAAGGTCTTCTCGCTGGTTCTGTTCATGCATTGGATCGTTGCCGGGCTTGACCGTGGCCGTTTCCATTGGAGCGACAATGTGCCCGACTGGCTGCAAGGCGTTTGCCTGTTCACGGTCGGGTCCGGTTACGCCCTGGCACTATGGGCTATGCGCGTGAACCGGTTTTTCTCCTCCGCTATTCGCATCCAGACCGACCGCGGTCAGTACGTCGTCACCACGGGACCCTACGCCTTCGTTCGCCATCCCGGATACACCGCCGGGATTCTAATTATGGTGGCGAGCGGACCCGCACTCGGATCTTGGCTCGCTGCCGCGCTCGTTGTGATCTTCAGCCTGCCGTTTCTGCTCTATCGCACCATCACGGAGGATCGAATTCTTCAGGTAGACCTTGCGGGCTATTCGGATTACGCCGCGCTAGTCCGATGGCGGCTTATCCCGCGGATTTGGTGAGAGCTAAACCTCATTTGGGAAAGCACGCTCCTCACCAAACCGGGCCGTTGCCATCTCAGAGGAAGCAAGCGAGCCATGTCTGAAAGTGTGAAGGGTTTCGGATGCCGGCCGCATGACTGACGGCGCGGCACATTCGGCGGCCGGCGTCCGAAACCCTTCACAGTAGCGGGCTTTCCTAGCGCGGTCGTCTAACACAGAAAACGGCGGCGCCGCCGCTCGACCGGTTCGGCACCGGAAACTATTCGCAGTGGGCCTCAACCAATCGTCCGTGAGATGTACGTTCCCACGCACGTGCTGTCAGGCCTTGCCGCGCCGGAGTTCGACATTACGCCGATACACCCGAGGCCACGCATCGATGCTGGCGAGACCCGAAGTCCCGCGGAGCATAAATCTGACAAACTCTCGTTTTCGGCCAAGGCCGCCTTTATGCGGGCGAGGGGGCGGCTTCTCCAATTTGCTCTGGATTCGCCGCGACGTGCTGGTAAATCATGTGATTTATATGCATAGTATTGGCCCGCTTGCATTGCTGGGAACGTAACGTGACGTCCGAAAACAACGCGTTGAATATTGGTCCGCGCCTCCGGCGTGCCCGGTTGTCCAAGGGGCTGCGCATGAGAGACCTGGCGCAGGTCGTCGGATGTGACGAGAGCATGATTTCCAAGATCGAGGCCGGCAAGGTCATGCCGTCGCTGCCCATGCTCGACAAGATGGTCCACGCGCTCGACCGAGACATGGCCTCGTTTTTTGGCCTAAAGATCGACGACTACAAGCTGGTGCAGAAGCCTGAGGACCGGCTCAAGGTGCCGCTGGACGCACTGCGCGGCGGCACCGGTGTGACCTATGAGCGATTGGTGCCGATCGCCGCGGGCAATTTGCTCGAGGGCAACATTCATGTGGTCGCCCCGGGCGGCGAGAAGGTCGACCTCATCACCCATCGGGGCGAAGCCGTCGGCTACCTCGTGTCAGGAACCATCGAACTCACCGTCGACGACACCACATATCTGATGACGGCCGGCGACTCCTTCTTCTTCAAGGCTTATTTGACCAACAGTTATCGCAATGTCGGGCCGGACGAAGCGCGGATCGTCTGGGTCAACACGCCGCAGGTCCACTGAGGCGATCGCGCCAGTGCATGAATTAGATGCATGTGGCGAAAACTGAAGCAGCGATGGCTCAGCATCGCTTCTTTTTCGGCGCGAGCGCGACGGCGTTGCATCCCAAAAACCTCCAATTCGAGAACTTGCCGGCTCGATCACCGGAATGACCGAGCTGGCATAGCGCTTGCTTAACCTTTTGCATGACTGTGATGCATGTCGATTGCCCCCGGCTGCGTCTGACGTTGACGGGGCCCGATCACGTTGATGCGCTCCGGCAGCGATGCCGTCGCTTCGGTGAGTAACGGCAGGCGAACCGCTGATGGCTTTCGTTTGGAAACGTTTGCTGGGCACCATCCCGAGCCTGATCGGAGTTGTTGTTCTCACGTTCTTCATCTCGCACGCGCTGCCCGGCGACCCTGCGGCCTTCTTCGCTGGGCCCGCCGCGAACGCCGCATCGATCGAGAGCATCCGCGCCACACTTGGACTCGATCGCCCGCTTCCGGTGCAGTTCCTGCACTATGTGATTGACCTCGCGCATGGCAACCTCGGCCGCTCGCTCACGACCGGCCAGCCGGTGTTGACCGATCTGATCGAAAGGCTGCCGGCGTCGCTCGAATTATCGTCCTTCGCGCTGCTGTTCGCGATCAGCATCGCCATCCCGATGGGCGTGTGGGCTGCGACCCGCATCAACGGTGGGGTCGATCATGCCTGCCGCGGGCTCGTCACCGTGAGTGCAGCCTTTCCGACGTTCTTCGTCGGTCTGCTGTTCGTATATATCTTCTATTTCCTGCTCGGCTGGGCGCCGCAGCCGCTCGGCCGCCTAAACGAGATTACCTTTTCGCCGCCGCCGCACGTCACCGGAGCCTACACCGTCGACGCCCTCATTGCGGGTGACTGGCCGGTGCTCCGCGCGGCATTGTCCCAATTGATCCTGCCCGCGATATCGCTCGGCCTGTTCGCGCTGGCGCCGATCGCGCGCATCACGCGGGCAGCGATGCTGGAGGCGCTGGGCAGCGATTTCATCCGCACCGCGCGCGCCAGCGGACTGCCGGTCCGCAAGATCCTGATGACCTACGCATTCCGCAACGTGCTGCTACCCGTGAGCAGCGTTCTCGGCATGGTGTTCTCGTTCCTGCTTGGCTCCAACGTCCTGATCGAACAGGTGTTCGGTTGGCAGGGCGTCGGCGCCTATGCGGTATCGGCCGTAATCGCCTCCGACTACGCCGCAGTGCAGGGCTTCGTCCTGATGATGGCGGTGCTCTACGTTCTGCTCAATCTCGCTGTCGACATCTTCGCGACGCTGGTCGATCCCCGCGTCCGGTACGAGGGCTGAGCGATGAGCATCATCACGCTCGCCCGCAACACCGGTTATGCCTTCGGCGAAAATCGCCTGACACTGGTCGCCGTGATCATTTTGGCGCTGCTCGCGCTGTTCGCGATCTTTGGCCCTTATATCGCGCCCTATGATCCGCTGCTGACCTCCGCCACCACCAAGCTGGCGCGACCCAGTGCGCTGCATCCGTTCGGCACCGATGCGCTTGGCCGAGACATCCTCAGCCGCGTCATCGTGGCGACACGCCTCGACCTCGGCATGGCGGTTTCGGCGGTAGCGCTGTCGTTCGTAGTGGGCCTCGCGCTGGGCTCTATGGCCGGCTATTTCGGCGGCTGGACCGACCGCATCATTGGCCGCGCCATGGACACCATCATGGCGTTCCCGCTGTTCGTGCTGGCGATGGGCATCGTGGTGGCGCTCGGCAACAGCGTCGCCAACATCATCATCGCCACGATGATCATTAACCTGCCATTCTACTGCCGCTTCGCGCGCGCCGAGGTCAACGTGCGGCGCGAGCTCGGCTATGTCGAGGCGGCGCGCATGGGCGGCAACGGAGCGCTGCGCGTTCTCGTCAACCACATCGTGCCGAACATTCTGCCGCCGATGATGGTGCAGGCCTCGCTCAACATGGGCTGGGCGATCCTCAACGCCGCCGGCCTGTCCTTCATCGGACTCGGGGTGCGGCCGCCGACGCCGGAGTGGGGCATCATGGTGTCGGAAGGCGCGAGCTACATCATTTCCGGCGAGTGGTGGGCCTTCATGTTCCCGGGCGCGGCGCTCGTGCTCGCGGTGTTTTCCTTCAACATGCTGGGCGACGGACTGCGCGACCTGCTCGATCCGCGGAAGCGCGTCTGATGGCACAGCTCGAGATCGACGACCTCTCCCTGGAATTTCGTACCCGTCACGGCGTGGTGCGCGCACTCGACAGCGTGAGCCTGTCCGTGACGCGCGGCGAGATCGTCGGCGTCGTCGGTGAAAGCGGGTCCGGAAAATCGGTTACCGCCTACACCGTCATGGGCCTGAACGATGAAGCCGCGCGGATCACCAAGGGCAGCATCACGATGGGCGGAATCGATCTTCTGGCCGCGCGGCCAGAGGCCATGCGCGAGATTCGCGGGCGCGAGATGGCGATGATCTTTCAGAGCCCCCGTACGGCGCTCAATCCGATCCGCAAGATCGGCAAGCAGATTGAGGACGTGCTGCAGGAGCATGCCGGCTTGCCGAGCCGCGATCTCAAGAAAGCGGCGATTGCGGCCCTGGCGCGGGTCCGCATTCCCGATCCCGAACGTCGGGCGGACGCCTATCCGTTCGAACTCTCGGGCGGCATGTGCCAGCGCGTGATGATCGCGATGGCGCTGGCCTGCACGCCGTCCGTGCTGATTGCCGATGAGCCCACGACGGGGCTCGATGTAACGACGCAAGCCGTCATCATGGATCTTATCAGGGAGATGAGCCGGTCGACGCGGATGTCGACGCTGTTGATTACGCACGATCTCGGCCTAGCCGGCGAGTATTGCGATCGGATCGCGGTCATGCACGCCGGGCACATTGTCGAGATCGGGACGACTGAGGCGCTCCTGCAGCATCCGGCACATCCTTATACGCGCCAGCTGCTGGCTGCCACGCCCGTGCCCGAATCCCGTCTGGATGACCTCAATTCTATTCCCGGTCATCTGCCCGATTTGCGCGGTGCGTTGCCGCCATGCCGCTTCAGCGGCCGCTGTGAGCGGCGGCAGCTGATCTGTGACGAGGCGGAGTTGCCCTGGACCGAATTGTCGCCCGCGCACCTCGTGCGCTGCCGGTTTCCGCTGTCATGATGCCGCTGCTCGAAGTCAAATCGCTGTCCAAGTTTTACCCGATCAAGCGGAGAGGGCGCGGCGCGCGGCTGCATGCGGTCGACGATGTGGATCTGACCATCGGTGCCGGCGAAAGCGTCGGCCTGGTCGGTGAGTCCGGCTGCGGCAAATCCACCATGGTTCGCCTGCTTGGCCGGCTGATCGATCCGACGGTCGGCCATGTCCTGATCCGTGGTGAGGATCTCACCGCCGTGACGCAAGCCCAATTTGCAGCCTCGCCGAGCCGGCGGCGCATTCAGGTCGTGTTCCAGGACGCGACTGAAAGCCTCAATCCCTCGTTTCGCGCCTTTCAGGCAATCGCCGATCCGCTGAAGCGGCTGCTCGGGATGACCAACGGCGCTGAGCTGGACAAGCGCGTGCGCGCCACGGCCGCACTGGTCGGATTGCCGGAAGAGCTGCTGCAGCGCTATCCGCATCAGCTGTCCGGCGGCCAGCGCGCACGCGTCGGCATCGCGCGTGCCGTCGCGGTCGAACCTTCGCTGCTGATCCTCGACGAACCGACCTCTGCGCTTGACGTGTCGGTCCAGGCCGTGATCCTGCGGTTGCTCGCCGACCTGCGCGCCCGGTTGTCGATGAGTTATTTGTTCGTGTCGCACGATCTCAACGTAGTGCGGCTTCTCTGCTCGCGTGTGGTCGTGATGTATCTTGGCAAGATCGTCGAGATCGCGCCGGCCGAGACGCTCTTCACGGCGTCGCTTCACCCTTACACGCAGGCCCTCGTTGCGGCGATCCCGGATCCGGCACGGCGCGGAGAAGCGCGGGTCAGGCTCGACGGCAGTCCGAGCAGCCCCATCGATCCGGATCCGAACGTTTGCCGCTTCTACGGCCGCTGTCCCAAGGGGGCCGATATTTGCACCAGGGTTATGCCGCCACTTCGCGCGGTAGGTCCGGACCACTTCGCCGCCTGCCATTTTGCTCCTTCACCGCCTGGAGAAACCGATGAGCGCTGACAACGAGATCTGCCGTACGGATGCCATGACCGTCGCGGCGAAAGTCAGGGACAAGACGCTTTCTGCCGCCGAGGTCACGGAAGCCGTTCTGCGCCGCATGGAGAAGCTCGAACCCCACATCCATGCCTTCTGCACGCCGACGCCCGATGTGGCACGCGCCGCCGCCGCCGCGGTCGACGCCAAGATTGCAGCCGGCAAGGATCCGGGCCTGCTGGCGGGCGTGCCGATCGGAATCAAGGATCTCGTCGCCACCAAGGACATCCTGACCGTGATGGGCTCGCCCCTCTATCGGGACTTCGTGCCTGATGAGGATGACATCGTGGTTGAACGGCTGAAGGACGCTGGCGCCGTCATCATCGGCAAGACCAATGTGCCGGAGTTCGGTTACAGCGGCGTCGGTCACAATCCTGTTTTCCCGGCCACGCGCAATCCCTGGAATCTCGACATGACGTCCGGCGGATCGAGCGCCGGCTCGGGTGCATCGGTCGCAGCGGGCGTCGCGCCATTTGCGATCGGTTCCGATGGCGGCGGATCGATCAGGATTCCCTCTGCACTCTGCGGACTGTACGGAATCAAGGCCTCGATGGGCCGGGTGCCGCTCTACCCAGGTTGCCGCGATGAGCGCTATCCCGGCGTGTCAAGCTGGGAATCGCTCGAACACGTCGGTCCCATGAGCCGGACCGTGGCCGACTCGGCGCTGATGCTCAAGGTGATCACCGGACCTGACCCGCGCGATCGCTATTCGATTCCGGCCGCCGACTTCGACTATGTCGCTGCCACCAGGGAAAGCATCAAGGGCCTTCGCATCGCCTATAGCGAAGACTGGGGCTATGCGCCTGTTGACCCGGAGGTGCGCCGCGTCGTCTCCGAGGCGGTGCGCGTGTTCGAGACTGATCTCGGCTGCACAGTCGAGCGCGCCAGTCCCGGATGGGACGATCCGTTCCCGCAATTCTGGACCATCGTTGCCGGCGACACTGATCTGACCGGCATGCGCCGCATGATGAAGGGGCACGAAAAGGAGATGTCGCCGCATCTCGTCGCGCTGCTGCAGCGACAGTGGACCGCGGAGGAATTCACCGACGCCAAGATGATGCGCCAGATGGTCTGCAATCGCATGTGGCGGTTCATGGCCAACTACGACCTGCTGATCACGCCGACGCTTGCAGTGCCAGCGTTCCCTCTCTACATGCAGGGCCCCGAGATCATCGAAGAGAAGATGGTCACGACCGGCGACTGGCTCTGCTTCACCTTCATCTGCAACCTGACCGGTCAGCCGGCGGCGACCGTTCCCGCCGGCTTCACCGAGACCGGCCTGCCTGTCGGCATGCAGATCATCGGCCGGCATTTGGCGGACCGCACCGTGCTCGCAGCCTCCGGTGCGTTCGAACAAGCGCGTCCGTGGGCTCACAAATGGCCGAAGCTGCTGGGCGACCTCGGTCTCTGATGCTGCCGTCACGTTCCCACTCACATATCAAGGAGAATGCACGACATGAGGCTCGATCGTAGACTTCTCACAGCGGCGCTGCTCACAGCGTCCGCTGCCTTGCCCGGCGCACCCGTACTTGCGGCCGAAATCGCCAAGGACACGATGGTCATCGTGTCCGAGATGGGCCCCAACGGCCTCGACACGATGGTGCCGACCGCCAACGATCACAGCCGCATGGTGGTGTGGCAGGCCTACGACCGGCTCGTCAGCCATGGCGAGAAGAAGCTGGCGGATGGCACGGTGTCGTACGATGCCAAGGTCATGACCCCGGAGCTGGCCGAAAGCTGGGAAGCCGCCGAGGACGGCAAGACCTACATCTTCCACCTGCGCAAGGATGCCACGTTCCACGACGGCAGCCCGGTCACGGCCAAGGACGTCAAATGGTCGTTCGACCGCGCTATCGCCGCCGGCGGCTTTCCGGCGGTGCAAATGGCGGCGGGATCGCTGGTCAAGCCCGAACAGTTCACAGTGGTCGACGATCACACATTCAAAGCGACCTTCGACCAGTTCAACAAGCTGACGATGCCCGACCTCGTCGTTCCCGTGCCCGTCATCGTCAATTCAGAGCTCGCCAAGAAGCATGCAACGCCACAGGACCCCTGGGCGTTCGAGTGGGTATCACGCAATGATTGCGGCGGTGGTGCTTACAAAGTCGAGTCCTGGTCACCCGGTCAGCAGACCGTGTTTACTCGGTTCGACGCCTGGAAGTCCGGCCCGCTACCCCAGCTCAAGCGCGTGATCTATCGGCAGATCGCCTCGGCCGGCACGCGCCGTGCGCTGCTGGAAAAGGGCGACGTCGATATGTCGGTCGGCCTGCCCCCGAAGGACTATGCCGAACTGGCAGAGCAGGGGAAGGTCGCGATCATCGGTGTGCCCGTGCAAAACGACCTCGTGTTCGTCGACATGAACGTCAAGATCGCCCCGTTCGACAATCCCAAAGTGCGCGAAGCGATCTCCTACGCCATCCCTTACAAGGAAATCGTCAGCTCCGCGCTCTATAACCGCGCCAAGCCGATGTTTGGCGGCGACCCGGATAAACCCTATCCGGATGCGACGTGGCCGGTTCCGATCAAGCATGGCCAGGATCTCGCGAAGGCTAAGCAATTGCTGACCGAGGCCGGCTTCCCCAACGGCTTCAAGACCACGCTGTCGATCGATCTGTCGGAATCGACCGTGCGTGAGCCGACCGCCATCCTGATCCAGGAAGCGCTGAAGACGATTGGTGTCGAGCTCACGATCGAGAAGGTGCCGGGCTCGAACTGGTTCGCCCAGATGGCCAGCAAGACGATGCCGATGGTCATCGCCGAATTCTACGGCTGGCTCGACTACCCCGACTACTTCTTCTTCTGGACGTTCCATGGCGGCAACAACTCGGTCTTCAATACCGCCAATTACGTCAACCCCAGCCTCGACAAGGTGATCGACGAGGCGCGCTTCACGCGCGACCCCGAGATCTACAAGACCAGTCTGAACAAGATGGTCGACATCGTTATGACCGATCTGCCGCGCATTCCGCTCTACACCCGCTTTGCGGACTACGCGGTCCAGAAGAACGTCAAGGGCTTTGAGTACTGGTTCCACACCCATCCCGACTTCCGCAAGCTCTACAAGGAATGAGGCGACGGCAAGCGCGCTCGATCGGGCGCGCTTGCCTTTCAATCGGGAAAACACAGTGCAAGACACGCTCGGCGCCTTCGTTCCAGGTCCCATCATCCAGCGCGGTCCAAACCGGTCAGGGCCGCTCTCAGGCCTGACCTTTGCGGTCAAGGACTTGTTTGATGTCGCAGGCACCGTGACCGGCTGCGGCAATCCGGACTGGGCCGCCACGCATGAGGTAGCAGAGGCCGACGCCTGGGCGGTCGACCATCTGCTGGGGGCGGGCGCCGCGTTGACTGGCAAGACCATCACCGATGAAATCTCGCTCGGACTGCTCGGCATCAACAAATTTTACGGCACGCCGCTCAATCCGCGCGCGCCGGACCGTGTTCCGGGTGGCTCGTCGAGCGGCTCCGCCTCGGCCGTCGCCGGCGGCCTGGTCGATATTGCCTTGGGGACGGATTCCGGCGGTTCGGTGCGCGTGCCGTCCTGCTTCTGCGGGCTCTACGGACTGCGGCCGACGCACGGTCGGATCTCCGTCGCCGGCATGATGACCCAGGCACCGTCGTTCGATACCGTCGGCTATTTCGCCCGCGATGCGACGACGTTCGCGCGGGTCGGTGCCGTGCTGCTCGGCGAGCAGGTGCCCGACGCCCTGCCGACTGATATCATCATTGCGTCCGACTGCTTTGCCATCGCCGACGCGCCAGTGCAGGGCGCTCTCCAGCCGGTCGTTGATCGGCTACATCAGGCCGCTGCGACCATCGTATCACCCCTGGCCGAAGGCGAGCTTCGCGACTGGGCGCGGCATCAGCGCATCCTGCAGAGATGCGAATTCCAGGCGACCTTTCGCGATTGGGTCGACCGGGTGAACCCGCGGTTCTCCTCGGAAGTCGCTGGCGCGTTTGCCGACGACGGCCGCACGCCACCGGCCGACCTCGCTGCGGCCAAGGCTTTTCGCACGAGCGCGTCGAAGCGGCTCGACGATCTGCTCGACGGGCGGCGCGTGCTGTGCCTGCCTACGTCGCCCATTCTGCCGATCAGCCGGGACGCGCGCCTGTCGGAGATCCGCGCTGCGGTGCACGAGATCGTCGACCTGACCGGCATCGCAGGCCTGACCGGGCTTCCTCAGGTGAATCTTCCCGTCGCGACATCCGGCTCTATTCCAGTGGGGCTGTCTCTCATCGGCTGGCGCGGCGGTGATGCGCCCCTTGTTGCCGCGGCACGGACCCTGGCTCGCGAATTCTCGGTAGGACTGTTCGAGGAGCGGCAATGACCGACGTCAGGGACACGAAGACGCTCACGCTCGACGGTGCGCTCAAGGTGCTCAACGCAGCCATCACGGAAGCCACCCGCATCGGGCAACCGATGTGTATCGCGGTGGTCGATACTGGCGGCAATCTCTTGGCGTTCGGACGCATGGACGGCTCGAAAGGCCCTACGATAGATGGCGAAATCGCCGACAGCGCGAACGTCCCAAACTTTTCTGTGAATTCAAGACCACAAAATTGCGGCGGATATACCGTCGGCATTTGTCCGTCAGACTTGAAGAATTGTGCTTGCAAATCAACGGCGATACGTTTTCCGAGATGATAGGGTGGGAGTAGTGCGGCCTGCTGGCATCGCGTGGTTTAGCGTGGTCTCGTCGAGTTGTTCTCGCTTCCTTCGCATTGAGAATTCTGACCGAAGTGGTGAGCTAGGCTTATCCCGGTAGAAGTCCAAAATCCATTGCGTGTTCACTAATGGAGTATCGCAGCGCGTTGGATCGTATAGAAGGGCCGGAGGCCCAAACCTTAGCTTCGAGCACCGGCAGGGTTTTGGCGCAAAGCGGCCCAAATTTGCTTGTTTAATGCTGTTCTTGGCCGTTGTTAGAAACGGGCCCATTGGCGCGAGTTTGCAAGATCCTGTTCTGAGATCCCGCTTCGAAATGACCTGGCGAAGTCCGTACTGAGGGGAAAGCGGACGCGGAGCGGGCAACTCAAGACGTTCCCGTTTCTGACACTTAGGAAACAGCGATGCCCTTTGACATTTCTGGAGGCGAACTACTCGCTACTCTTGCCCAGCGGAGGCCGCCGCTGCAGTGCTTACGAACAGACTTTGTAGCGATTTGGGCGTCAACTCGACCACCGCTGCAGTGGGGCTGCCCAGCTCAGCAACTTTGTCGGTAGTGATGAGATTAGTGACTCGCAATTCTTCCCTGGACAGTTCATGTAAATCTTCCCATGGCGGAACGTTTAGCGATAGTGACAACAGATCACCCGCGCCGCCCATATCGAAGGTGTATTTGGCGAGACTTCCGATATCGCGCTCAACGGTCATGAGATCATATGCGCTGTAGCTCGCGGCCCGGGCATTCTCAGCGCGGTCGCCCATCCAGATCTGATGTACGCGGACATGCGCCTCTCCAGGCACATAACGCGACTTGCCCGACAGCAGCAGAAAAACGCACATGGATTCGCAGTAGGCCTCCGGCGACACGTGGGCGCGCTCGCCACGTGCTCTGGGGGTAAACACGCTCACCCCGACGGTCGTGACCATTTCGAGCGCCCGAAACCGCCGTCCGAGCGCGATCGCGTCGTTGACCGATCCGCCGCTGGAATCCAGCACGATAGTTTCGCCCTTGAGCTGATGATCGCGCGCGAAAGCATCGAAATCGCTTGGAGTGTCGGCGGTGACGATGCCGACTGCGCTGATCCAGCCTCGGCAATTCGGCTGGCAAGCGACCCAGCTGAACTTCATCGGCAATCTGCGTTCTTCGAGGGCGACGCCGGCATACGCCGAGCAGCCCAGCATGGCTACCAAGCCGAGCAATGCGATGCGAAGGGTGGGGGCGCTGAGCAACGTCCAAGCTCGGGTGGTCGCCCAGTGAGCGAGCATGACTACATAACCTCGGCCGACTATCGGGTGGTGTTAGTCGCGTTAGGACCGCGTATATGCACCGGCGACAGCTGGCGCTGCCCGTCCAGCGTTACAGCTTCAGAACCGAATCTCAGCCAACTCTGATGCTTGGCGAGCCATTTCGGGCCGGGGCCACGCATGTAGTGCAGCTCGGGTCGGTAGCTGTCGCGCACGTCCATAGTCAGGTTGCGAACGACACTGGCGAAGTCGGAGACAAACTCAGCCGTCCTACGAGCAAAACCCGAAAATGCGGTTGCACCCATTGTTATCATCGATAAACCTCTCCTATTCCTGATGCCGCTCAACACATCAGCCGCTATGCCGAAGCGTAGCCTCCGAAAGATAGGCCAAGCCATTGCACAGAGGTTGATCCTCATCGGATCTTTGGCTGAGAGGACCACACCAAGGTTTAGGCCCTGCCCACGAGGGCCTTGCGACGGATGGGAAGGTCGCACCTCCTTCATGGCGCATTATCGCTTTCAGCCGCTGCCTCAAATTTGCGAGGTGCGGTAGTGGCAGGCGACAAACCGAGTGAAATGGAAACCGGAGGGGCAGTGATGGAGACCACACCGAATGCGCGGTCCGCCCAGAGATGCAGCCAGTAACGCATGACCCGAATGAGCCTCGTCGGGTACCGGCGGAGCGAGAGCCTTTCATGGCTTCCGGATACTCGTTCTTTTTCAATCCGTCTGAAGGTTTACTTGATGGGCTTGGTCAGGGCGTTGTCATTGGTGTCGAGGACGAAGACAGCGAGCAGCTTTGCCGGCTCGGTCTTGCTCGCGTTTCGGCTGATCGAATGGGTAGCGCCCGGCGGTTCGGACCAGCTCTCGCCTGCCCGATAGACGCGCGTCTCGCCGTCATTCACCTTCGACTCGATCGCGCCCGAAACCACATAGGCGTAGATGAAAGCCGACTTCGCGTGGGTGTGGGGAACGGAGGCCTCGCCGGGCGCGTAATCGACTTCCACGGCGATCAGCGACTTGCCAGCGATATTGGGAATGGCCGCACCGAAGTTCTTCGTGACGGTTTCGGCGTCACTGTCATGGGCGAGCATGAGGCTGGCCATCGAGAAGGTGAGGGCGGCGCAGGTGGCGGAGATGATGGTTCGGATCTTCATGGGCTTTCTCCTTCTGCATATAGGTTGGTCTTCGTTCTTCATTGCTTCCTCCCGCCTCGCCGGCCTGCTGATTGCGGACACCGAACGGGTCAGTCTCGCGGGATGAAGTCGATGTGGGGCCCCGGCTCAACAATGAACACCGCGAGCGTGGCGAGAACGCACGCGACCGCGGCGACAGCCATCGCCATGTGGAATCCCGAGAACAGCGCAGGACCGCCCTGCTGCAGGACGCCGCCGAGCAGGGCGATGGCGAAGAGGGACCCGGCGCGTGAGACCGCGCTATTGACACCGGATGCGGTCCCGGAGCGATCGGACTCGACGGAGGTGAGGACGAGGGTCGTCAACGGTGCGATTGCCAGGCTCATGCCCAGCGACAGCAACAGGATTGGCGGGAAGATGTCCGCCCAATAGGTCGCGTTCGAACCGACACGTAGCGTCAGGGCGCATCCCGAGGCGACGACGGCGCCGCCGGCGAACAATGGCAAGCGCCGGCCGAACCCGCGGCAGAGTATGCCGGCGAGTGGCGAGACGACCGTAATCAGCACTTGCAGGGGAATGAAGGCCAGCCCCGCCATCAGCGTCGGCAGGTGTGCGCCCCGGATCATCACGAACGGGATCAAGGTTAGCATGACCGTGAGCGCTCCGTAGAGCAGCGCGGTGAACAGGTTCGCGCCGACGACCGACCGCGAGGTGATGAGGGACGGGGGCAGCATGGCGTTCTCGCCCAATCGCTGTTCGGTCACGATGAGGCAGGCTAAGCCGCCCAGACCGATGATCAGGGTGACGAGCACCCAAAGGGTCAGACCGGAACCGTTGGTGAGGCTGGTCAGGCCCGCGCCCAGCCCGCCGAGGCCGGCTGTCGAAAAGATCGCCCCGCCGACGTCGACCCGGGCGTGGCTGGCCGGGGAGTCCGTGGATATCCACACAATGCCGGCGGCCAGCGCGCCGGCGACCACGGGCAGGAGCATTAGAAAGGTCATCCGGCCACGACCCGTGATCCAGGATCGCGCCGGCGATTGCGGGCGCGACTGCGCTGGCGACAGCCGCGGCGGCGGACCAGATGCCGACCGCGCGGGCTTTCTTTTCTGAGGGAAAGGCCCGCCCGAGCACGGAAAGGCCGTTGGGCAGGATCAAGGCTTCGCCCAAACCTTGCAGGAACCGGCTGGCGATGAGCAGGGCGAAACTCGGCGCGAAACCAATCGCGGTCGCGCCGAGGCCATAGAGAGCAATCCCCGCGAGGAAGATCCGCTTCTGTCCAAACCGGTCACCCAGAGCGCCGGCGACCAAGGTCAGGGCCGCGAGCGGCAGGAGTTCGGCGTTCATCACCCACTGCAGGTCGAGCGGCGACAGGCGCATGTCTCGGCCAATCGCCGCGAGCGCGACCGTGACGACGGCGCCGCTGACGAACACGAGGCAGCTGCCCAGGCTCGACGCGGCAAGCACCTTTGTGCTGCCCTGCGCGCCGACGGCCTTAGGCTCGGAGAGCGCCAGGCTGCGGTCGGTCAGGATTAGAGACGCGCTGCTCACGACCTAATCTCTCAGGTCAGGTCGAGCGATTCGCGGCGCGCGCGCTCATTGGCCAGCAGCCAGAAACCGCGCCGCCGTGTCCGTTCGCGGAACACTCCTCGCAACATCAATTTAACCTCAAGCAGCCTCTCGCTAAGCCACCGTCACTTCCGGCCCGCGCGGCGCCGCCGGACGCGCGACACCACGGTTGAGGCACGCCTGCACGTCAAGAAAGCGGTCGAAGCCGACGAGCTCTTTGCCGCCTTCAACCCGCCGTGCGCGTGTCCAATCCCGAACGCATCGCGACTGGCTTCTCAGGCGCGTTGAAAACCGACGTCGTGAGTAGGACAGCGGCAGCGAGGACCCAGTAGTACCATGCGTCGAGTCCGAAGAACTTGAAGGCAAACGGGGCGACGACAAACACCACTCCGACCGCGCGATCGACCCAAAGGTGCAGCCAGTAGGGAATGATGCGGACGAGCCCGGTGGGGTGGTCGGTCAGGGCGGCCAAGAGTAGCGCCGCCACACCGACAACAACCGAAAGCCACATTGCGACCGGTCCGCTCTGGCCGAGCTTCAGCGCGAACGGCGCTGCGATCAAAACGATCGCGACGGGATAATCGATCAGGTAGGCGTGGATGGACTTGGTGATGAAGCGGAACGACATCGGCGATACTCCCATGTGCTTGGTTGTTCGAGCGGATCCTTGCGACGCGGAGGACCAGCCACCCGCGAGGACGATCACGCCGTCCTTTGCTGGCAAGCACTCCGTACGACCGCCACGGGTCAGCCCGGCTGGACGCACAGAAAGGCTATGCCGATACGCCGACCATTAGAAATGCCCGGTCGTTATTGTTTCTATTCCGCTCGCCCGGCGCGGCGCGCCGTCGATCGCGCCGCGCGCAGTTGACGCACGACCCGCGCAGGCCATCGCGATCACGCCCGGTTATCGACTACATGCCCTATCTTCATGACGTTTGCGCGCCGTCGCCGAATACTGTGTTGCTGTGTGAAGGAGGACTGGCGATGGCCACGACGGTTGCAGGCCCTGCTGGAAGTAACAACGACTGGAGGTCTGCAGAGACTGCTGCCGGGCGCAACGTCGGCCTCTCCCTTTGGAGGGGCGTTCGAGGAAGGTGCCCGCGCCTGCGGGCGCGGTCGTCTGTTTTGCGCATTTCTCAAGGTCGACGACCACTGCTCTATCTGCAGCCTCGATTTTACCGGACACCGGGCCGACGACCTGCCGGCCTACCTGGTGATCGTCATCGTCGGACACGTCTTGGTTCCGATAATACTCTGGATCGAGGTGGACTATGCGCCGTCGCTAGCGTTTCAGCTTGGCGTCTACCTTCCGATTACGGCCTTGGCCTCGATAGCTCTCTTGCAGCCGGTCAAGGGCGCCGTCGTGGCGCTGCAATGGTCACTCAGGATGCACGGCTTCGACGAGCATTCGTCCGACGAATTCCAGACTTGAGGGGGAAGGTGCCTCAACAGAATTGGCAGCCGCTACTGTCGCGCAGCGGCGTTTGGCCGGTCGGAGGAATCCTAACATGACGACTGAGAAGGCGGTGTTGGCCGGCGGATGCTTCTGGGGCATGCAGGATATGTTCCGCCGACTGCGAGGCGTGGTCTCGACGCGAGTCGGCTATACTGGCGGCGATCTCCCCAATCCGAGCTACTGCAACCACCAGGGGCACGCCGAGGCAATCGAGATTGTCTTCGATCCCACGGTCGTAACCTACCGGGCCATCCTTGAATGCTTCTTCCAGGTCCACGACCCGACAACGTACGAGCAGCAGGGGAGTGACTTTGGGCCGAGCTACCGTTCCGCCATCTTCTACACGGACGAGCAGCAGAAGGACACGGCGCTCGCGACGATTGACGAAATCGAAGCCTCTGGTTTGTGGCCCGGTCCCTTGGTGACTGAAATCAACCCCGAGGAACTGTTCTGGCAGGCGGAGCCCGAGCATCAGGACTATCTGCAACGACACCCGGGCGGCTACAGCTGCCACTTCTTCCGACCGAACTGGCGACTGCCGTCAGCTAAAGCATTCCAGAAGTCGCGAACCGACGGAAACTGACCTGCAACTAGCGGCGATGCTGAGTCAGGGTTAGGCTCGTTGCTAGGCTGATGGCGTCGCGAACACGTCGGCTCCGCGGTGCCGGCGCATAATAGCGGTGGCGGCCTCGAACTGTTCTGCACTGGCGGGGTGGACGATCACCACGATGCCGCCGTTGAGTATCTGGCTCTCGGTCCACTCATGCACCTGGGCTTCGTGTCGCTGTCCGAACAAGGCCGCGAGCCCGCCCACACCACCCCCGGCAGCCAACCCGGCTAGCATAGCCGGCGCGGCCGCTCCGCCCGTTGTTGCCAAGACGGCACCGGCGCCGACGAACGACGCGACAGTGGCCGCGAGCGAGGTCGCAAGCGTGCGAACCTGCTGGCGGTCATCGCTCAAGCCGATCTCGATGCGAGGCAGCTGCTTGATGTCGCAGCCAACAGCGCCCGCACAAGACGCTGCGATCTCTTCCTGCGCGAGGAAGCTTATGCGAGCGCGGTCAATCCCCGCGGCTCCCAACTCTCTTACAGCAGCCTCGAATTCAACTTCACTTTGCAGCGCGCCAATGACCTCTCGCAAATCGCTCACAATGTCATCCCCTGAGCTTGCTTTCCTGTCTTGAGGGCCTCGGCCCGTGCCGCGCACCGCGCCCGGCTCTCACGAGTAGTCACCGCCGCTTTGCTGAGTGAGGTTGCCGAGGTAGGCACGCTTCCCGATCTTCGCTCCGAGGTGACGGAGGATCGCGTGCGCGATCGAGATGTGGAAGAAGAAGTCGGGCAGCACAAGGTGGCGGATGTAGTCTTCGCCGCCAAACCACCCGCGCACTATAGGCGGCGTCAGCTCGTATGTGTGGGACTGGGCGCCAGAAATCTCGTCCGGCTGCACGCTTTGCAGGAATCCGCGAGTCTCAAGGAGCCGCCCTTTCAACGCCGGATACATCATCGGGGTGTTACTGGGTGCTGGCGGATCGTGCTGCATCAACTTTGCCATGTGCGCCTCGACCTTGTTGCAGCTTAGGGAGAACTGTTCTCCGAAAGTGAGCATGTCGAGCGCGAGCCGTTCAGCAAGGATCCTCCCAGGCTCAAATCCCTTGGTCCGCTCGAGCGCTTGGGCGTGATCAAGATAGTCGTCCATCACGTTCAAGCCATGCAGCATGACAGGGACTGTGATGTCATATACCGAGAAGGACATGCCGACCTCCATGCGCTCGTTTGTAATCTGAACGTCGGACGGACCCGAAAGGTCGCGGACCGAAGCAAATCGTCACAATAAGCTCTTCAATCTTCTGGCTCGCCGCACCAGCTCGCCAGACACGACACTGGCCTCCGCGAAACCGCGGCAAGAGGAGAACGCCTGCGTATGCGGCCGCCTAGCGACGCAGGACGGGATATCCATTCACGTAAATCCAGTCGGTGTCCTTGGCGGGCACGTGGCATCCTTGGCAATCGGTGTGGTAGTCGGTCGAGGTAGTCTTGAGCGGCTTGTCCGAGTCGAACCACGACCATCCCCACCCGTCGCCCCACAGTGGATTGCCGGGATGCGTTCCCTTGCTGTCTTTCACCATGACGAACCAGCCCTTGAGCTTGTCGGCGTGGCTTACTGTGCCGGTGGTCATCTCGTTCGTCGAGGTCGCGAAGACCTCTTTCACCAGAACGGCGCCGTCCGGGAAGTGCCCCGTCTTCCGGTAGGCGTCGATCGCCCCCGGGGATGCGTAGACGGCGTGCATTTCCTTCGAACCTTGACCGCTGTCGGCGGCAATCGCCCAGCTCCCGAGCGCTTGGTAGAGGGTTCGGTAGTCGGCCGGCACGCGAAGGTGTCCGGCAGCGTCCACCACGTTCGCAGTAGGGCCGGCCGGTGCCGCGCCGCTATACTGAGCGAGCGCCGCCACAGTGCCGGCGGCCAGCGAGATGGCGACAGCCAAGCCGACTTTCCTCGATAATTTCACGGGGGTCTCCTTTGCTGCCTGCGCGCGGCACGGCGACTCGGCGCAATGCCTTCAATCGATGTCGAGGCGGTCGCGTGTTCGGCCCGCCCAGTGGGCTTCAGAATCGGACGGAGACGGCGAAATTGGAAATTCCGTTTGGACATGCATTCGATAAGCGTGGGTATCGTCGTCCAAAAGCGCTGCGGGGCGTCGGCGGCCGGCCATCTGCGATCAGCCGTCGAGGAGTGCGCCGTACTCGGGAATTCCCGCGCGTCTTAGGCAGAACGGCATTAATCACGTTCGCTAGTCACGAAGCCAATGCACCGATCCTGACGCCGCACATTCCCGCGATGATCGCGGCCGCGACGATGGCGCTCATCGCGACACAGACACCCCAAAGGCGATCGGCATTGCGTTGGTCGACACCGTGCGTGATCAGCACCACTCTCAGCCCTGAAGCAAGGTGGCTCAGGACGAAGAAGGCGCCGAGCGCGTAGTGAGGCAGCAGACGGATATTCCATGCGTCATGAATGAGCCCAGTCGGGGCTCCGATCGCGAAATTCCAATCTGTCGGGATGCCGAGGAAGCTTCGGGCGTAGACGAAGACCGAGTTCATATGGCCGAGAATGTACACTGAGAGATAGGCTCCCGAAGCGACCTGATAGGTCCGCTGGAAGTCATGCGCTGAGGCGCTCCAGCGCCACGCCAGAAAGAGGCCGGTGCCGATCTGGAAAAGCATGGCCGCCACCAACAACGGTTCACCTATGGCAGAGCGATAAACTATGCGTCCGATTTTCATAACGGCCGCATGCGCATCCGGCCCTATCAAGCCGAACAGATGATTGATGAGATGAAACACCACATATAGGGAAAGGACCACAGCCGTTACCCCGTGGACCACGCGCCAGGCCCCGACTGCAGGCACAGCTGCAGCGACCGGATCTCGGGCAGACTGCGACCAGATCGCAATTGCGAGCCAAATCGCGCACCAGACGACCTCGTCGGGAATGGGGCTTTTGATCAAGGTCTGGACAACGCCGAGAAAGACATAGAGCGTTGGCGACACCACGCTCGCATAGGCGAGACGTCTTGAACCGGGATTGGACGTCGGGCGACGAGCCAGAGCGATCCCAAGAAACGGCACGATGAACGCAACGACCAGGATGGAGGTCGCGCTGGCGATTGCGAGCGGTGGCAGGCTTACGGCCCGCGTGCCGACGATGGCATGAAAAGCATTGAGCAGAAATGGATAACAAATCGCCGCCGCAGCTGGAACCAGAGCCACGTAGTCAACGTGCTTCTCAAGAAAACGTCTGCGGTTCTGCGCGCGAACGAGTGCTTCCATCATAGACACCTATAAAGCCACAACAAAGAAACCGGTGTGCGAGACGACTTACAAGGCAGATTTGAAAAGTTGCCTTCGCGTATCACGCAGCGCGGCAAGCAGCAATAACAGGCCTTTATCGACTCCATGGCGAGAGGTGATTTCCCTTGCCCGCATTGCAAAGTCATTTTCCAAAAGGTGGTCCAACCAATCTCAGCATCCGGCACCGCGATCTTGCTGCGCCAGCTCCGGTTGTTGATTGAAAGAAACAAATAGCGCGAAATAGAAAGAAACTGATGTCCCAGGAGCAATATGACATCGTCATTGTCGGCGCGGGCGCGGCCGGCTGCGTCGTTGCGAGTTATCTCGCCGTACACAGCGATGCTTCGATCGCGCTGATCGAAGCGGGCGACACGGATCGCGATCCGTTCATCCACATTCCTGCCGGCTTCGCCAAAATACTGGCCCACGACCGGCATGTCTGGAAATACGAGACGGTTCCCCAGCACGGCACCACGCGAGCATATCGCTCGGGCAAGGTGCTCGGCGGGGGCTCCTCGATCAACGCGATGGCCTACGTCCGTGGTCAGAGACGCGACTACGCGGCGTGGCAAGACGCGGTCGGCGACACCGGCAAATGGTCGTATGAAGACCTGCTTCCCGTCTTCATGGCGCAGGAACACAACGACACCTTCCACGACGAATATCACGGCATCAATGGTGGCCTGGCGGTTCAGTTGCCCAAGGGCATCAACGAGCTGAACCAATACTGCCTCAAGGCCTTCCAGGAATATGGGATCCCCTATAATCCCGACTATAACGGCAAGAGCCAGGTCGGCGTCTCGCCGGTGCAATCGACAGTCGGGAACCAGCGGCGGTGCAGCGCGGTCGACGCTTATCTGCGTCCACACCTCGCCTCGGGCCGCGTCACTCTTCTTACCGGCAAGACGGTCCTTCGCATTCTCGTCGAGAACAAGCGGGCTGTCGGCGTCGAGCTCGCGGACAACGGTCTGCAGAGGATCATGGCCGGCGAGGTTGTGCTGTCGGCCGGCACGGTCCATAGCCCGACGATCCTCATGCACTCGGGCATCGGGCCAGCCGAGCAGCTTCGCCAGCACGGTATCGCGGTGATTATCGATTCTCCGGAGGTCGGCGAAAATCTCCACGACCACGCGATCGTGCCAGTCCGTGCCTATGTGAAGGGCGATCTCGGCTATCAGGCTGCCGCGCACGGCCTCGGCAGCGTGAAGGCGGGCCTGCGCTATTTCGTCACCAAGGATGGCCCGGCGTCGGGCAACGGCATCGAGACGGTTTCTCACTGGAACCCGTCCGACTTCACCGCCGAACCCACGATCCAATGCTATCACGTGCCAATCATCGCGGCAGATGGAATCAGCCCGACGGGCGACCGCTCGGGCATCACTTTCGAACTCGTGGTGCTTCAGCCCAAGAGCCGTGGCTGGGTGCGGCTGGCCGACAGCGACCCCACGTCGATGCCGCTCATCAACCCGAACTTCGTCGGCGAGGAAGAAGACTTGAGGGCCGCGGTGGAATCGGTGCGCGCGATCCGCAAGGTAATGGCGCAGGAGTCGCTGGCGCTGGTGATCACGGAAGAGATCGAACCCGGCCCGCGCATCCAGTCGGATGCCGAGATCGGCGAATGGGTGAAGCGCGCCGTCACGACTATGTTTCACCCGGTGGGCACGTGCCGGATGGGCCAGGATGCGCGAGCGGTGGTTGACGCAAGGCTCAGGGTTCGCGGGGCCGAGGGTCTCCGGGTGATTGACGCCTCTATCATGCCGAACATCACTAGCGGCAACACGAACGCCCCGACCCAGGCGCTCGCGCGCCACGCCGCGGCAATGCTGGTCGAGGATATGAACCGGTCTTGGGGAGCTCCGGCGCAAGCCGGCAACGGCGCTGGCAGTTTCCAACCCGTCGATCTGCCTTCAATTGCAACATTCTAGGTATTCGGGGAGACGGAAGTGAGTGCGACTGACAAAACGGAGTATCGGGCTCCGGCGCCCCGGCTCGATCGCAGTTCGTTTCGCCGCCTTGGACGATGCGGCGGCGCCCCGATCGGTCTGCTGTTCGCGCTCGCGCTTGCTGGCTGCCACGAGAGGGCGCAGTCGCAGGCCGCCGCGCCTCCGCCGCCGCGGGTGACGGTGGCACAGCCAGTCAAACGGACCGTCACCGACTGGGACGAGTTCACCGGCCGCTTCGAGGCGATCCAGGAGGTTCAGGTCCGCGCCCGCGTCGGCGGCTTCGTCAATAGTGTAGAGTTCAAGGATGGTGCGACCGTCCGCGCTGGCGATCTGCTTTATATCATCGATCCGCGCCCGTTCGAGGCGGTTAAGCTGCAAGCCGAAGGGCAACTCGCCGACGCGCGTGCCAAAGGGGAGCTTGCCAAGCGCGATCTCGAGCGCGGCCTGACTCTCGTGCAGACCAGCGCGGTCTCCGAACAAGTCGTCGATCAGCGCCGCCAGCAGCTGCAGGCGGCGCGTGCCGCCGAGACCCAGGCCGACGGCGCGTTGAAGGCCGCTCAGCTCAATGTCGAATTCACCCATGTGGTGGCGCCGATCACCGGCCGCGTCAGCCGCCATCTGGTGACCGCGGGCAATCTCGTGCAGGGCAGCGAGGGCAGCGCGACGCTATTGACCTCGATCGTATCGCTCGATCCGATCTACGTCTATTTCGACGTGGACGAGGCGACCTATCTGAAGAACAACAGGCTGTGGTTCGAGGGCAGGCGGCCGAGCTCGCGCGACACGGCCAACCCCGTGCAGGTGACGCTCACCGGCGAGACAAAACCCTCGCATGAAGGAAAGATGGATTTCCTCGACAACCGGCTGGACGCGTCGACCGGCACGCTGCGCAGCCGCGCGATCATCCCCAACCACGATCTGTCCATTCTGCCCGGACAATTCGGTCGCGTGCGGCTGATCGGCTCCTCACCCTATGAAGCGCTGCTGTTGCCGGATGCGGCTATCGCGACTGACCAGTCGCGCAAGATCGTATTCGTGGTGAAGGATGACGACACGGTGGAAGCGCGCGCAGTCGAGCTCGGACCGATCAACGAGGGCCTGCGCGTGATCCGCACGGGCCTCAAACCCGAAGACCGCGTCATCATCGACGGCATCCAGCGTGCCCGCATCGGCGCCAAGGTTAACCCGCACATGACCGAAATGGGCGGGAGCAAGACATGAATCTCGGGCGTCTTTCCGTCAACCAGCCCATCCTGGCTATGGTGCTGTCGATCGTGCTCCTGATCGTGGGCGCGATCGCCTATCGAACGCTACCGGTCGCCGAATATCCGGAAGTGGTGCCGCCGACCGTGGTGATAACCGCGCAATATCCGGGCGCCTCCGCGCAGACCATCTCGGATACTGTTGCCGCTCCCATCGAGCAACAGATCAACGGCGTCGAGGACATGCTGTATATGTACAGCCAAGCGACCTCGAATGGCCAGCTCACCATCACGATCACCTTCAAGCTCGGCACTGACCTCGACAAGGCGCAGGTGCTGGTGCAGAACCGCGTCGCAATCGCGCAGGCGCAATTGCCGGAGGAGGTGCAGCGCAACGGCGTGGTCACCAAGAAGGACTCGCCCGACATCCTCATGGTCGTGTTCATGCTGTCGCCCGACGACTCGCTCGACCAGCTCTACATCTCCAACTATGCGTTGCTGCAGGTGCGCGACCAGTTGCTGCGGCTTGACGGCATCGGCGACATCCAGATCTTCGGCGCGCGCGATTATTCGATGCGGCTGTGGCTCGATCCCGACAAGATCGCCAATCTCGGCCTGACTTCGAACGACGTTGTTGCGGCGGTCCGCGCCCAAAACCTGCAGATCGCGGGCGGCCAGCTTGCGAGCCCGCCGATTGCCGACCGTGCCTTCCAGCCAAACCTCACCTTCGTTGGCCGGCGGAAGGATCCATCCCAATTCGAGGACATTGTCGTCAAATCGGGCCAGGACGGCCGCATCGTTCGCCTGCGCGACGTTGCGCGGATCGAGCTCGGCGCGCTCGACTATTCCACCAACAGCTTCCTGTTCCGCAAGTCAGCGGTGGCGTTGCGGGTGACGCAGCGGCCAGGATCGAACGCGCTTGCGACCGCCAAGGGCATCAAGGACACGATGGAGAAGCTGAAGGTCGGCTTCCCCAAGGGGCTCGACTACAATATCGGCTACAACCCGACCGAGTTCATCCGGCAGTCCATCAGCGAGTTGATCAAGACGATCTATGAAGCGATGGCACTGGTTGTCGTCGTGGTGCTGGTGTTCCTGCAGGGCTGGCGTCCGGCGATCATCCCGATCGTGGCGA
Source organism: Bradyrhizobium sp. KZN70725 (assembly GCF_055264925.1). Classification (NCBI taxonomy): domain Bacteria; kingdom Pseudomonadati; phylum Pseudomonadota; class Alphaproteobacteria; order Hyphomicrobiales; family Nitrobacteraceae; genus Bradyrhizobium; species Bradyrhizobium sp. KZN70725. The sequence goes on along the minus strand of NZ_JBUYWT010000023.1, from coordinate 80,502 downwards.
TCCCGGTGTCGCTGGTTGGTACCTTTGCGGCGATGGCAGCCCTAGGCTACGGCATCAACAATCTCACGCTGTTCGGCCTCGTGCTCGCGGTGGGCATCGTGGTCGACGACGCCATTGTCGTAGTCGAAAATGTCGAGCGGCATCTCGCGATCGGCTTGAGCCGGCGCGAAGCCGCGCTGAAGACCATGGAAGAAGTCGGCGGCGCACTGATCTCGATTGCGCTGGTGCTGTCCGCGGTGTTCGTGCCGACCGCGTTTCTCGGTGGCATTACCGGGCTATTCTTCCAGCAGTTCGCGGTCACCATCGCGGTCGCGACAGCTATCTCCTGCTTCTGTTCGCTGACCCTGTCGCCGGCACTGGCTTCGCAGATCCTCCTTCCGCGCGAGGAGAAGCGGCCGCCGGCCGCTTGGAATCTGATCGCGCGCGGCTGGGAACGGTTCACCAGGCTGTTCAACCGCGGCTTTGACTGGCTGTCGCATTTTTATGCTGACGTCGCAGGCTTCGTGATCCGGCATCGCGTGGTGATGCTACTCGTCTATGTGGTTCTGATCGGCAGCGCAGGCTGGCTGCTTGTCACCACGCCCCAGGGCTACATTCCGGCACAGGATCGCGGCTACGTGATCATATCTGCCCAACTGCCGGGCGCGGCCTCGCTGGTGCGGACCACTGAGATCGTTCGCAGGATCGAGAGCATCGCGCTCGACACGCCCGGAATTTCGCATATCGCGGTCTTTGCAGGTCTGTCGGGAGCGACCCGCACACAGGCAGGCAACTCGGCGGCGCTGTTTCCAGTGTTCGAAGAACCGGAGGTGCGCCTCAGGAAGGGCCTGAACGCGCAGGTGATAACCGCAAATCTGCGCAAGCGGCTGTCGGCCATCGAAGGTGCGTTTATCATCGTGATCCCGCCACCGCCGATCCCCGGCATCGGCACCGGCGGCGGCTTCACCATGCGCATCCAGGACCGGCAAGGCCGAGGTCCCAAGCTGTTGGCGGATGCGACTGACGAACTCGTCGCAGCGGCGCGCAAGTCGTCAGTGCTCCTCGCCCCCACGGTGTTCTCGCCGTTCTCCGCGAACACCCCGCAGGTCTTCGTCGACATCGATCAGGTCAAAGCGCAGAAGCTCGGCGTTCCCATCCAGAACATCACCGACACGATCCAGACCTATTTCGGCTCGACCTATGTCAACGACTTCAACCTGTTCGGCCGCACCTATCATGTCACCGCGCAGGCCGACCTGCCGTTCCGGAAGGAGCGTCCTGATTTTGCGCGACTACGGACCCGCAACGCCAATGCCGACACGGTGATGCTTGGCAGTGTAGTAGAGTTCAAGGACGTTTCGGGCCCCGATCGCGTCGCCCGCTACAACCTCTATCCGGCGGCCGAGCTACAAGGCGAAGGCTTGCCGGGGACGAGTTCGGCGGCAGTGATCGTTGCTATGAAGAAGCTCGCCGAGGATAAACTGCCGAGTGGCTTTTCCTTCGAATGGACCGACCTGTCCTATCAGCAGGTTACTGGCGGCAACACCGGATTGTTCGTGTTCCCGATTTGCGTGCTGTTCGTCTACCTAGTTCTGGCCGCGCAATACGGGAGCTGGAGCTTGCCGTTTTCCGTCATCCTGATCGTGCCGATGTGCTTGCTTGCCGCCACTATCGGGGTGCGCATCATGGGTCAGGACGTCAACATCCTCACCCAGATCGGCTTCATTGTGCTGGTGGGATTGGCGGCCAAGAACGCGATCCTGATCGTCGAGTTCGCGCGGGACATCGAGCTCGAGGGTAAGCCGCGCCTGGAGGCGGTAATCGAGGCTTGCCGCCTGCGACTGCGGCCGATCCTGATGACCTCCTTCGCCTTCATCCTCGGCGTACTGCCGCTCGTGATCTCCACCGGCTCCGGATCGGAAATACGCCAGGCGGTCGGCGTCGCCGTGTTCTTCGGTATGCTCGGCGTCACGCTGTTTGGGCTGATCTTCACGCCGATCTTCTACATGGTGGTGCGCAATCTCGCGGAAGGCAAGAACGAGGGGAAGCCGACCCAGACGACGGCGATCGCGACGGAGTGAGTTGTGGTGACGCCGATGCGCGATGAACCAGGAACAACTCATGCTGCCGTGTGAGGCAGGAGGGCGGGCGATGGCCACGACGGTTGAAGGTAATGTTGGAAGTCACGACAATGACTGGACGTCTGCAGAGACTGCCGACGGGCGCAACGTTGGCCTCTCTCTCTGAAGGGGCATTCGAGGAAGGTCCCCGCGTTGCGGGCGCGGTCGCCTGTTTTCTGCGTTTCGGAAGGTCGACGACCACTGCTCTGTCTGCCGTCTCGATCTCACCGGCCACCGGGCCGACGACCTGCCGGCCTACTTGGTGATCGTAACGGTCGGACACGTTTTGGTTCCGGTAATTCTCCGGATCGAGGTCGACCATGCTGTCGCTGGCGTTTCAGCTTGGTCTCTATCTTCCGATCACGGCCTTGGCCTCGATAGTTCTCCTGCAGCCGGTCAAGGGCGCCGTCGTGGCGCTGCAATGGGCGCTCAGGATGCACGGCTTCGGCGCGCAGCCGCCTGACGAACTCCAGGCGTGAGGCGGAAGGTGCCTCAACAGAACGACGTCGGAGAAGCGGGCGCGAGCGCCAAAAATTTCATTCACAGCACCATAGCGTCTGACGTCGAGACCGGCCGCACGCGTGTCTTGGTCACGCGCTTTCCACCCGAGCCGAACGGCTTCCTCCACCCGGGGCACGCGAAGTCGATCGTGCTAAATTATGAGCTTGCGAAGGAATTCGGCGGCCGCTGCAACTTGCGTCTCGACGATACAAACCCGCAAAGGAGAGGATGGAGTACATCGACGCGATCAAAGCGCGACGTCCAGTGGCTCGGATTCGATTGGGCGCAGGGCCTCCACTTCGCCTCCGACGACTTCGAGCAGCTCTACGCGTGGGCCTGCCATCTCGTTCGCATCGGCAAGGCCTACGTGGACGACCAGTCCGCGCACGATATCAGAGAGGGCAGGGGGACGTTGACGAGCCCTGGCCGGAACAGCCCGTTCCGTGACCGCAGCGTGAAGGAAAATGCTGAGTTGTTCGCGCGGATGCGCGCAGGTGAGTTCAGGAATGGCGAGCGGGTTCTCCGCGCGAAAACTGACATGGCGTCAGCGAACCTCAACCTGCGCGCCCCCATCATCTACCGTATTCTCAAGGCCAGCCACCGATGTGGCTCCGCACAAATATCTTTCCGACTTGAGAGTCGAGGAAACCAAGCGGGTGATGCTGACAACCAAGCGTCCGCTTAGAGCGTCGCGGGTGTTAGCTAGAGAAGACCTGCAGCTGCGGCACTATCCCGGTCGCCTTGCTTTTGTCGAACAATCGCGAGCTGTTGGCTGCACACACCAAAGTCGCTGGTGTTAGCGCGTATTCCGAACTTTTCACACAATGCGAGGTTTTCAGCTGCAATCTCGCGATCAAGTTGGATTTTCGCGTTGGCCCGTGTCGTGGGAGCGGAGACGAAAGTCGCGTACGCACCGAACGACAACAGCACCACAACGAACAACGAAAACAGGAGCCGCGAACCTACACTACTGTCGATAGCATTAGCGTTCACATCGGTCATTGTAGAGTTCTTTCAAAAAGTGAAATATTTGCAGTACGATTCGCCAGGCTAGGAACCTACCCCATGCGCCAGCGTCCGGGGCGTAGGACAACTCCGATGGATATTCGCCTCGTTTCTTAAACGGGCTTGATCATATCCCGTGCATAGGCCAGGCCGATACCGTATCCGCCGCCGTGAGCTTCCACGATCGCTCGCGCCCCGTCATAGGTCTCATGCCGGGTCCAGTCGCGCTGGAGTTCAAGAAGGACCTGGATCCACGACGTCGGCTTCGCCCCCGCCGCTTCCATCCGTCGCATCGCCAGATCGTGACTAACCGGAGTGAGCCCGCCGCAAGCGTCGCCGACGACGTGTACCTCATACCCCGCCGCACGAGCGGAGAGCACCGGAAAAGTCACGCACGCTTCCGTCAATAGCCCCGAAAAGATCAGCTTCCGCCGTCCGGTCGCCACGATCGCACCGCGCGCGGCGTCGTCCTCCCACATGTTCATGTTGCGGCGGTCGATCGTGACCACGTCGGGAATCGCGGCGTGAATCGCGGGCATCAGGGGACCGCTGTAGACCTTGGTGGCGGACGTGGACGCCACGATCGGCATGCCGAAAACCGTGGCAGTGCGCGCTAGAGCGATCACGTTGTTCAGAAGCACTTGGCGGTCGATCGACCCCACGCCGAAAGCAAGTCCGGCTTGCTGATCGACCAGCACCAAGGCGCAATCCTTCGGCTCGATCAGGATGTCGGGCATTGCCCTCGCGGTTCCAGGTCCTTGTGTCATGATTTCGTTACTCCGGACGTCGGGGATTTATCACCGCGGCTTCGCTTCTGCGCCCGACAGCATAGCCTTGAAGGTGATTTCGATGAGCTGTTCAGGAAAGGCCAGTCTCGGCACACCGATCAGGTTGCTGGCGCACTGAGGTCGTGCCGTGCCGTAGACCTCCTTGCGCACCTTGCCCGCAGCGGCGAATGCGGCGTCGACATCGAGGACATAGAGCGTCTCCTCGACGACGTTGTCCAGGGTTGCCGCGAAGCGCGCCAAAAGCTTGACGGCATTGGCGTAGGTCGCCCGCATCTGCTGTTCCATCATCGAGAACTCGGCCGGCTTGCCGGGTTGATCGAGAGAAGCAGGCGCGATCAGGTTTCCCTTCTCGTCGCGGCTGAGCTGGCCGGAGACATGGATCGTGTCACCAACCTTGATCGCCTGTGCGTATCCGTAGGCATCTTCCCAGGGCACACCGAAATAGGCGGCCTCTTTACCATTCACTGCGGCTGCGTTTACGTCGTTGCTTTGCATATCGAGCGTCCTGGCTTCTCAATCTAGCATCGCGTCTCGGTGGCGGCACTGAAAGTTTCGGTACGACGATGCTTCGGAGAATGACCTTGCAGCGCCGGCGAGGGAAATCACCTTTCGCCATAGAGTCGATAGACGATCGTTATTGCCGACGCGCCACGTGACGCCATGGCGAGGAATGTCACCAGCCGCATCTGCAGAGACTCTCGGATCGCGCCGTCGGCCATTTAGCACTCCCGGAGCAACCCCCAGCGACAACCCTTGCAGCGCCATACTATCTGAGGCCACTTCCTCGAGTGGTACATCTCGCGGAATCGTCCCATTCAGGCCAGTCGGCTCCGGACCGTTATCCCGTGCGCGCTGCGACGCGCACGGGATGATGGGCAGGGGCTAGGACGACGACTTCAGCGAACTCGTATCGATCGGCAGGCTGCGCAGGCGCTTGCCGGTGGCGGCGAAGATCGCATTTGTCACTGCGGCACTGACAATGGCTGTCGGAGCTTCACCAATGCCACCTGGAGCTTCTGCGTTCTTAATCAAGTGCGTCTCCAACACCGGCACCTCGTCGATACGCATCGGCAGATTGCTGTCGAAATTGCTCTGCTCGACGCGTCCATCCTTGAAAGTGATCGACCCATGGAGCGCAGCGGTCAGCCCGAAAAGCGTTCCACCCTCGACCTGTGCTTCGATCGTATCGGGATTGACGTAGATGCCGCAATCAACCGCACAAACGATCCGCTTGACCTTGACAGAGCCATCGGCCGCCACTTCGACCTCGGCGACCTGAGACAGGTAGCTTCCGAATGCGAATTGTACCGAAATGCCGCGGCCATGCCGTGCGGGAAGTGGTGATCCCCACCGTGCTTTTTCCGCGGCAAGGGACAAAACAGCAAGCGCTCGCGGATTGTGACCGAGCAATCCTTTGCGATAAGCGACAGGATCCTGCTTTGCGGCATGCGCGAGCTCATCCATGAAGCTTTCGACCACAAAAACATTGTGAGTCGGTCCGACGCCGCGCCAGAAAGCCGTCCGGACACCAGGGGGCTCGACCCGGACATAGTCGACGTGGATATTGGGCAGCGCATATGGCGGCTTGGCCGCCGCTTCTACGGCATCGAGATCCAATCCGTCCTTGAACCAATAGGGAATATAGCGAGCGGCGATTGAGGAGCCGGCGATCCGATGCGTCCAGGCAACCGGCTCGCCGACCGCATCAAGTCCGGCCGACAGTCGATCGAAGTAGTACGGCCGATACATATCGTGCTGGATGTCTTCCTCGCGACTCCAGATCACCTTCACCGGGCCATCGACGTGCTTGGCGATCTTGACGGCCAGCACCGTGCCATCGGCCTCCAGCCTTCGGCCGAAGCCACCGCCAATCAGATGATTGTGAATTTTGATCGCATCCCTTGGCAGACCGGTGAGTTCGACCACCAGAGACTGCGTGAGCGACATCGCCTGCGTCCCGACCCAAACATCGCAACGATCCTTCTGCAGATGAACGGTGCAGTTCATCGGCTCCATCGCCGCATGGGCCAGGAAAGGCACCTGATAGACGGCTTCGAGCCGTTGCGCCGCTTGTGCAAGAGCCTTCCCTGCATCGCCATCGTTACGGGCAACCGCGCCCGGTTTTTTGGATTCCTCCTCCAGTTGCTTGACGATATCGGCGTTGCTAACCTTGCCATTCGGCCCGTCGTCCCACGTGATGGCGGCAGCCTCGAGGCCCTTCTTCGCCGCACCCATGTGATCCGCCACGACGGCAACAGCTTCATCGATATTGACCACCTGCCGGACGCCCTTCACCGCCAGCGCAGCCTTCTCGTCCACCGTTTTCGCCTTGCCACCGAGCACAGGCGAAATGGCAACCGCGGCAACCTTCATTCCCGGCAATCGCGTGTCGATGCCGTAGAGCGCGCGCCCATCGACCTTTATCGATGAATCCACGCGCTTGGCACGCGTGCCGATCAGGGTGAAATCTTTAGGATCCTTCAATTTGACGTTTAATGCAGGCGGCACAGGCAATTTCGCCGCAGCCTGCGCAAGTTCGCCGTAGCTAAGATGCTTCGAGCCGGGCGCAGTGAACACGACGCCGTTCTTGGCATGGCAAGTGGCTGGATCGACACCCCACCGCTTGGCAGCTGCCGCAATCAGCATGTTGCGACCGACGGCGCCTGCCTGACGCAGGGGCGTCCAGAAGGCACGTACAGAGGAGGAAGCACCTGTAGTTTGAATGTGCAGGAACGAGTTGGCGTAAAGCGCATCATTTGGCGGCGCATGCTGAACCTGAATCTGGTCGAGCTCCACTTCCAGTTCTTCAGCCAGAAGCATCGAGAGCGCCGTGTAAACCCCTTGTCCCATCTCGGCCATCGGCATGATCAGGGTCACGGCGCCGGTTGGATTGATCCGTATAAATCCATTCGGCGCGAAAGTACCCGCGACCTCGTTTTCGACTACCTGCGAAGCAGGCGCCGCGAAGACAGATTCCGTGCTTACGCCGGTCAGCGCAAAACCAAGCAGCAAACCTGTGCCCTGAAGAAAGGCGCGCCGCGACATCGCTGTTTCATCGGCAATCTGCTCTCTCATAATAAGCCCATCCATGATCTCAAACTCCCGCAGCGTGCTTGATCGCAGCGCGGATCCGCTGATAGGTGCCGCATCGGCAGACATTGCCCGACATGGCGGCGTCGATGTCGTCATCGCTCGGCTTCGGCGTGTCCTTCAGCAGCGCCGCCGCCGACATGATCTGGCCGGACTGGCAGTAGCCGCACTGCACCACCTCCAGCTCCAGCCACGCCTTCTGCAAGGCCGCGCCCTGCGGCGTCTGGCCGATCGCCTCGATCGTGGTGACCGCGCTGTCGCCGACGCTATCGACCGTGGTGATGCAGGACCGCGTCGCCGCACCGTCGACATGCACGGTGCAGGCGCCGCACAGCGCCTTGCCGCAACCGAACTTGGTCCCGGTCATGCCGAGCACGTCGCGCAGCACCCACAGCAGCGGGGTGTCGCCGTCGACATCGACCTCATGGGGTGTGCCGTTAATCTTCAACATGAAAGCCATGACGGCCTCTCGGTGGCTGCGGCTGATAGGATGCAGTCGGCCGACCTGGACAGCGCCGGCCGGCCGCGTGCATCGATGGGCGCGTGTCGCTCACGGACGAACGCGGATGATTGTCTTCCCGTTGCGTCGCTCGGTCGGGTTGAAGGCGGCGACAGCGTCGTCGAGGGTCGAGACGATGCCGATGTTCGTCCGCAGTCGTCCGTCCCGCACCCGCTGGACGATCTCACTCAGTTGGGCACGATCGGACTCGACAACGAAGTCGACCGCCAGGCCGTCGGCGGGCCGCGCCTCGGGCGGCCCGACGATGGACACCAGCGTTCCTCCGGTTCGAATCAGGCCTGCGGACCGCTTCTGGATGTCGCCGCCGATGACATCGAACACCAGATCGACTCCGCCGACGTCTTCAAGGACGTTGTTGTCAAGGTCGACGAACTCCTGCGCGCCGAAGTCGAGCGCCTTCTGACGGTCGGCGGCGCGTCCGGTGCCGATGACGTAAGCGCCGGCCTCTCGTGCGAGTTGCGTCACCATCGACCCGACTGCGCCGGCCGCGCCGTGCGCGAGAACGCTCTGCCCCGCGTGAAGACGGCCGTGCTCGAACAGTCCCTGCCACGCGGTTAGGCCTGAGATCGGCAGGCTCGCGCCCACCGTGAAGTCGACGTCGCTCGGTAGTGGCGCGAGGTTGCGTGCCTCGATGGCCACATACTCCGCCAGGGTGCCGTCGCGATACCAGTCGGCGAGGCCGAACACTCGCTGTCCGACCGACAGTCCCGTCGTGCCGTAGCCGAGAGCGGTGACCACTCCGGCCAGCTCGTGGCCGGGGATCGACGGTGTTCGGTCACGGTCGCGGCGATCGGTCCAGGTCGGGGGCCACGTTAGCTCAGTCGGTACGAATCCCGACGCATGAACCTGAACGACGACGTCGTTTATCGCCGCCTGCGGCTCGGGCCGCTTCGCCAGCTTCATCCCGGCCGTTCCCGCAGCCTGGGCCGTCACAACGATCGCCTTCATGTGAATTGTCTCCTCGGTCATTTGTCTCTTTGGTGGAAATGTCGCAGTGACAGGCGCATGTCGCCTCACGGACGAACGCGGATGATCGTCTTCCCGCTGATCCGCTTGGTCAGATTGAAAGCGGCGACGGCATCGTCGAGGGTCGCGATGTTGCCGATGTTCGTCCGCAGTCGTCCGTCACGCACTCGCTGGACGATCTCACTCAGTTGGGCGCGATCGGACACGAGAACAAAGTCGATCGTCAGGCCATTGGCCGGCCGCGCCTCGGTTGGCCCGGCGATGGTCACCAGTGTTCCTCCGGCTCGAATCAAGCCTGTGGACCGCTTCCCGATGTCGCCGCCGATGACATCGAACACCAGATCGACGCCGCCGACGTCTTCCAGCGCGTCGTTGTTGAGGTCGACGAACTCCTGCGCGCCGAAGTCGAGCGCCTTCTGACGGTCGGGGGCGCGTCCGGTGCCGATGACGTAAGCGCCGGCCTCTCGTGCGAGCTGCGTCACAATCGAACCGACTGCACCGGCCGCGCCGTGTACGAGGACGCTCTGCCCCGCCTGAAGACGGCCATGCTGGAACAGCCCTTGCCATGCGGTCAGTCCCGGCATCGCCACGCTCGCGCCCACGGTGAAGTCGACGTCGCCCGGCAGTGGCGCGAGGTTGCGTGCCTCGACGGCCACATATTCCGCCAGGGTGCCGCCGCGATATGAGTCCGAGAGGCCGAACACCCGCTGTCCGACCGACAGCCCCGTCGTGCCGTAGCCGAGAGCGGTGACTACTCCGGCCAGCTCCTGCCCGGGGATCGACGGTGTTCGGTCACGGTCGAGGCGATCCGTCCAGGTCGAGGGCCACGTCAGCTCACCCGAGGTGAATCCCGACGCATGAACCTGAACGACGACGTCGTTTATCGCTGCCTGCGGCTCGGGCCGCTCCGCCAGCTTCATCCCGGACGTTCCCGCAGCCTGGTCCGTTACCACGATTGCTTTCATGGGAATTGTCTCCTCAGAGATTTATTGGTTCGGGGTAAATTGCAGGCGTGGAAGGTCTTTTCGATCTCTCACGCAACTTGTTATCGGCTCGACGCCTTCCGCGACGACCTTGATGTCGAATTGCTGTGTGATGTCGGCGAGACCGCTGCTCGCGTTCCTCGGAGCCATCGCGCGGCGAACCCAGCATTTTTGTGAACTTCAACCGCGCGACGGTGGCGGGCGCTTCAAAGTGAGAAGCTGCGCCACATCGTGCAGATCATTCGCCGATGAGATGGCAACTGTCAGCCATTTTCCGTCGATGTATGTTTTGGCTTCGTCATAGAGCTTGACCAAGTGCGGACGCCAGACATAACGCCGCTCCTCAAACTTCTCTCGTTCAGCTCCACCCATGACCACCACGGCCGAAAACAGCCGATATTCCGGCACCAAGGTGCAGAACGCCCTGGTCTTCTTGTAGCGCAAGGACCAACCGCGGTTTCTGCCACCGTAGAGCCAGTCCGGCGCGAAAACTCCAGGGTAGAATTCGACGATCCAGTTCCGCAGCTCGGTCCAATACCCGAACGCCTTTGGTCCGATCCACTCGCGGACGGCACCGTCATCCGGCGGTGCTGATTTGTCGGTGATCCTGTCGCCGAGTTTGGGAAGCGTCACGCCATCGGCGGCTGTTACTCTCGTTCCGATAGGTAAAATCATCAAAAGACCTCGTGCTCATAGTCCGGCGGAGGCCGGAGGATTATGATGCGGGCGTGCCAAGCGCTTGCGGCGCGCCGTTAGTGAGCTCCTGGTACGACGCTCTCCGGAGCATGGGGGTGTGCCTCGCGATGCGGTTTACCGGTGCCTGAGAGCACTGCAGGGCAGCCATCGACGCCTCGAAGCTCTCCCATGACAGTCAGATCGAGAGCGGCAAGCGCTTTCTCCCTCGCCAATGGAGCTTGCTCTCGGTCGAGGAACGCGGTGGCCTCTAGAGGGATAAATTGCTGGGTCTTCAGCCCAATGGAACTAAGTGCCAGCGACAGATATGGCGTGAGGAAGTCCGGCTGGTTGGCTCGGTCGCCGGTAAAGACGCCGCCAGAGGCGACGCCGATGAACACCGGACGATCCCGGAGCATTCCCACCTTTCCGGCGGGCGTCGACATCATCGTGCGACCGACGCGCAAGATTTGATCGATCCACGCTTTGAGGACCGAGGGAATAGCGAAGTTGTGCATGGGCGTTCCGATGACAACAACATCGGCCGCTTCGACTTCCCGGATAAGCGCTTCGGAAATATCCAGAGAACCCTTCGGCGGGGCGGCTAACGTGGCGGGCGACGCCAACGCGGCGGCATAGTTAGCCACGGTGTGGGGCAAGGGTTCGAACCCTAAATCACGCCGGGTAATGCTCGCCCCGGGCGCAACCTCGAGAAGCTTTTCGGCGATCGCGGCCGAAAGCTCACGGCTATGCGATTCTCGACGCGGACTGCTATCAATATGGAGAATGTGCATGTGATCGATCCCAATGGCTTCGAGAAATTGCGAGGGGACAAAGCTCAGATCGAGCCGGCCGGCGCAACGGCAGGAAAGTCCTTCTCGGGATCGAACACGTTGTTGAAGAAATTCGTCAGGGAGTACATAGCCACCAGCGCGACGATCTCCATGACGTTCGCATCCGTGTAGCCTGCATTGCGCACGGCTTTCAGATCAGCGTCACTGACCTTGCCGCGGGTCTCGATGACTTTGCGCGCAAACTGGACGGCGGCGTCCCGCTTCGGGTCGCTTGCATGGCCCTTCCGAGCGAGAATGATTTCATCGGCCGGCAGCTTGGCCATATGGTCGGCCGTAAAGCTGTGAACTGTCAGGCAATAGTTGCAGCCATTCACTTCGGAGACAGCAAGGCCGATGCTGTCACGCGTCTTCACGTCCAGCGCCTTGCTCAAGGAGCCGAGCAGGGCGGCCCACGCGTTGAACGCGATCGGGCTATGCGCGAAGGTCGCCAGCATATTTGGGGTGAACCCGATGTTCTTGGTGATCGTGTCGAGGGTCGGTTTTGAATCGGCCGGCACCTGTTCCGGCTTTAGAGCTGCACTTCTTGGCATCGTAGTCTTCCGTAAGCTGTGGGCTTTACTAATACTCAAACGAGATCCAGCACGTCGGCGACCGGACGGCGCGGCTTCTGCGCCCAGTTTCCCGGACGCTCCGGCCCCACGGACAACAGCATGACCGGTACTTCGTCCTCGGCCAGTCCGAACTCGCGGTGCACCGCTTCGGCATCGAAACCGATCATCGGCGTCGAACCCAGGCCCAGTGAGCGGGCCGCATAGATCATCGCCGCCGCGCCGAACGTGCCGGTGCGTACTGCCTCGTCGCGCTGGCGCTGCGGGTATTCCATGTACAGATCGCGTGCGGGGATTTCCCATTCCGGCACCATCTTTGCCGGCATGATGCCCGCATCCACCAGCGGTGCCAGACGCTCTGGTACAACGCTGGAATCGGCCAACACACCGCAGACGATGAAGGTAACGGCTGCTTCGGTGATCGCGGGCTGATCCCAGGCGAGCGGACGCAACCGAGCCTTGGCTTCAGGCGTGCGTACGGCGATGAAGCGCCAGTTCTGCAAGTGGAAGGACGTCGGCGCGGTGGTGCCGATTCCCACCAGCTCGCGGATTTGGTCGTCGCTCAAGGTGGCGGCAGGGTCGAAGTACTTGGTGGCGCTGCGGCTCTGGATGCATTCGATGACGGCGTTGGTCATGGTGATTCCGTCGGTCATGGTGATTCCTATTGGTGAAGGGATGGGTTGAGGCACGAGAGTGCTTTCGCTCTCTCTGTTGAAAATGCTGCGGCGATGGGTCCGTTCGACATCTAATGCCAGGAGCCACGGGTAGTTTTCCGAAAGCGAAGGCAGAACAGTGTGACCTCGCTTCCAGAACTGCTCGGTGTATGGCGGCGGCTTGACCAGTGACACATCAGCGTCCACTACGTTCGCGGTCGGACCGGCTGAAGCCGGTTCGCTCATCTACGCGAGCGCCGCCACGGTGGCCGCGACCAGGGAGACCGCAACAGCTGGGCCGACGGTCTTCGGTGATTTCATGGGGGGCTCCTATGTTGCCCGCGTGCGGCGCGGTGGCTCGGCGCAATGGCTTCATGCGATGTCGAGGCAGCCGCGTGTTTGGCCGACCCAGTGGTCCTCAGGATCGGACGCAGCCGGCGAAATTAGAAATTCCGTTTGGTCATGCATTCGATAAGCGCGGGGTATCGTTCCCAAGACCGCTGTGCGAGTGCGCCCCTTCGGTCTAGGCAGGGAACCGCATCGCGTAATCGCCGCTGCTCTCGAAGCGCGCAGGCAGCACGCTCGTAACGCATGGCGGTGAGGATTTCAGACACAGCATCACGCAATTCCGACGCCTGCACACCTTGGTCGGCGGCATCGATGTTTAGCGTGCGAAGGGATGGCGTCTTGCTGACGCCTCGCGTAACCAGCCGTTACTTCAAAGTAGCAAGATAGGCGACGAGGTCCGTCCGGTCGGTCGGGTTCTTCAGCCCGGCGTAGGGCATCCTGTTTCCGGGAACCACTTGCTGTGGCGATTCCAGATAGGCATCGAGGATCTTCGTATCCCAGACAATGTCGGACTTCTTCATCGCGTTACTATAGCTGAAGCCGGGAACCGTACCCGCCTTCCTGCCGTTGATTCCCCCCAGGCCCGGCCCGGCGCGACTGGCATGATCTGTCGCATGGCAAGCTGCGCAAGCTTTGAAGATGGTTTTTCCGTGCTCGGCGTCCTGTGCGTAGCCGCGATTCGCGGTTGCTTCCGCAAGTACGAGCACCGCGATAAACGCGCCAATCTTTCCCGCGCTTTTCATAGGGAACGTCCTTTTTAGGTCGGGATCAGAGGTGGCGCGGCCGCGCCACATAATCGTTGAGGTCGTCGCCGAGTCGAAGCGCGAGAGCCCCTAGCGGCCCCGTCGGGTTGTAGCCTGCATTGAAGGGGTAGACGGATGCACCGACGACAAACAGGTTTTGCGCATCCCAGTGCTGCAGGTGAGGGGAGACGACGCTCGTCGTAGGATCGCTTCCCATAATCGTGCCACCAGTGACATGGGTGGTCTGATACACGCGACTATCGTACGGCCCCTTGCGGGGGGCTGTCGGCGGTGCGATGTCGGCACCGGTCGCTTTGGCGATCTCGTCGATCTTTTTCGACAGATATACCGACATCTTGCGCTCGTTCTCGCGAACGTCGAACGTCATGCGCAAGAGCGGTTGCCCATAGGCGTCGACATAGGTCGGGTCGAGGTCGACATAATTCTCCCGATGCGGATACCAGCTGCCATGGGCAGTTATGCTGAAATTATGTGCGTACCAATTGGCGTTGGCTTTTTTCCACTCCGCGCCCCATTTCGGCGTGCCGGGAGGCACAGCCCGGCTCGTAATCGGCCGTCCGTTCGTCACGTTGGCGTAGATGTAGCCGCCTCCGAAGAAGCCAAGACCGCTGTGGTCGAAATTGTCCCCGTTGAACTCGTCGATCACGGTCTGTGACGCACCGGACGCCAGGAACGGGTTGATCCAGCGGTCCTTGAAGAAGACACGCGTGCCGAACATCGTCTGGTGGCAGAAATTCTTGCCGACCAGCCCGTGACCAGTCTTGGGATTGTAAGGCGTCCCAATCCCCGCCATCAGCAGAAACTTGGTATTCGACATCGTGAAGGAAGAAAGTACGACGACGTCGGCCGGCTGTTCGTACTCCTCGCCGGTTACGCGATCGATGTAGCGAACGCCTCTCACGCGTTTTGCCTTACGATCATAAAGAATATCGAGAACATGCGTTTCCAGACGCAATTCGAAGCTCTCGCGCGTTCTCAGCATCGGATAGAGCAGAACTTCGGGGCTCGCCTTGGCGTTGGCTTCGCAGATGAAGCGCTCGCAATGGCCGCAGAACTGGCACTGACCAAGCTGCATACCATCGGGATTGGTGTAGGCCTCCGGCGAATTTGCTGCCGGCAAGGGAAAAGGTTTATAGCCTAGCTTCTTGGTTGCCTCGCTGAAGATCACGCCCGCTTCGGTGATAGGCAGAGGGTTTTGCGGAAACTCGTTCTGCCGTGGTGCCTCGAACGGATTTCCGCCCTCCTGCACCTTGCCACGCAGATTCCCTGCCTTGCCGGCAATGCCGAACAGCTTTTCGAACTGATCGTGATAGGGCTCCATCTCTGCATAGGTGACGCCCCAATCCTGGATCGCCATTTCAGCTGGAATGGCCTTCTTTCCATACCGGTTCTCAAGGTGGGTACGCAAAACAGGGTCAGACTCGCTCCAGCGCCAGGTCTGCCCGTTCCAGTGATTGGCCGCACCGCCCATTCCCTCGCCGGGTTTGAACGCCTGGAGACGCCGTATCGGCAGCGCCGTTTCGCCGCCATTATGGCGAAGCGTGTAGGTCTGGACGGACCAATCCTGAAAGAGATCACCATGCACGTCCCAGCGCAGTTCGTCGCGCTGAGATGGCAGGCTTGTTGCGGCGGTATGGGTGCGGTCGATTCCCCGTTCAAGGACGACGACATCGACGCCCTTGGCTGTCAGCTGGCGAGCAGCCAGCGCCGCCGTGAATCCTCCACCAACGAAAACGACGGTGCGATGTTTCAAGCGTGTAGCCATGATTGTTTCCCTTAGGCGAAGTCGGCGATGGATTTCGGATCGGCGGCACCCGGGAAGGGCTTGCCACGGAATTCGACCATGTCCTGGGAGTGAACCGCGGGGAGACCTGGATAGCCGATCGCCTTCCAAAACACCTTGCCGACATTGCCGCCGTAAACGGGATCGGCGAAACAAGCTTGCTCAAATAGCGGATAGACGAGTTCGTTGAACCACGAGGCGAGCTGGACACGCTCGTCCATCACCTTGCCGTCGGCGATTTCATGGAGAAATCGGTCGGCGCCACTCTCATCTAATTCACTAAAGGCCTTGCCATTGCGTTTCCGGCAGGCCGCATCCGCGGCGGCGAGTCCCGCCTTGAAAAACTGCTCGGGTGCGAGCGGCAATTGATAGCCCAGTTCAGGCTTACCCTCTCGCCAGGGGCCGCGCATATAGAGGCGCGCGCCCTTACCAAAACCGCCTGCCAATTGTCGGTCGATGTAGGCTGCAAGCCCGCAATAGACGCCGCCGGGTGTCAGCGCATCCGCAGGACACATCACGTTGACCATCACCTCGACGAAGCTGGCTTCGTCCGGGCCGAATGACAGATAGCCGGGCACTGGCGACGGCAACTTGGCAGCGATAGTACTCGCGGAAGCATCCACGGATTGGGAGGAGGCCGGTTCGGATGCTTCCGCGAGCGCCGTGGTTGTCGCGGCGGTTCCTATCAGGACACCCGGAGCCAGCGAAGCGGCGCCCGTGGCAGCGGCAACGCCGAGAAAGCCTCGACGGTTCGGACGAAAGGTTTTGTCGTTTTTGTCACTGGTCATCGGGGGGGCGGTCCACTTTTTTATCGCGGCATAATCGCGTGATCATCCATGGGCGAGGCGTCCCCCTCTGTGCGGCAGAAGCGTGGGCAGCCTCATGCAGAGCTCAGTCTGCCTAACGCTCGTTCGCGGTCGGGCTGGTCGAAGCCGCTCCGCTGATCTGGGCGAGCGCCGCCACCGCGGCGGCCTGCAGTGACGCGGCAGGGCACGCCGACAGCCTCGGTAATTTCATGGGGGCTCCTTCTGCCCACGCGGCAAGGTAACTCGCGGCAACGGCTTCACTCACTCTTCAATCGCTGTTGAGGCGACCGCGTGTGCTCGGCCGGCCAGGCAGACCCAAAGATTGGACGCAGCCGACGAAATTAGAAATTACCTTTGTCATGCATTCGATAGGCGGAGGTATCGTCGTCCAAAAAGCGCTGTGCGCGTCGCCGCCCGTCCGTCTTCGATCGGCCGTCGAGGAGCGCGCCGTACTCGAGGTGTCGAGCGGCGTAGGAAGACATGAAGGTGCACTTCGCGATCACCCTTTTTCCATCGCGTCGCAACGCTTCGAAAACGCCATGCGCCAGCCGCGATCCGTACCCTTGGCCGGACAGCGCTTGCGGGCACCTCCGTTTAGAGCAGGGCGAG
This sequence comes from Bradyrhizobium sp. KZN70725, assembly GCF_055264925.1. Lineage (NCBI taxonomy): Bacteria > Pseudomonadati > Pseudomonadota > Alphaproteobacteria > Hyphomicrobiales > Nitrobacteraceae > Bradyrhizobium > Bradyrhizobium sp. KZN70725. Next base: position 63,513 of record NZ_JBUYWT010000023.1, on the reverse strand, counting down.
GCGGCTTTTAGGCCGTGTACCTATAAACCGGGCGGCGTGACGCGACCGGTGCCCACGTCCGCTTACTCCCGATAACGACCAAGTTGGTGCGGCAGCGCAATATGTCGCGATGGGCCAGAAGCCGAAGTTGCCCTCGAATCGATCACGGGGGCGATGGGCGCGTGCTTGGAATCGCAAAACTCCAAGCGACATATCAAGATTCGTAACGTCGGCAGCCATCTGCTCCGCTGTTGGCCCGCTGCAGGATGTTCACGCTGCCTGATTTGACTGTGCAGGCAGCGTGAATTGAAAAGTCGCGCCCTGAGGTTGGGCGGCGGTGGCCCACAGTCGGCCCCCATGCGCTTCAATGATGGTGCGGCAGATCGATAGACCCATCCCCAAGCCGCCGGGCTTTGTCGTGTAGAAGGTCTCAAAGATGCGATCGAGACCCGCTGAACTCAGACCTGGACCCGAATCCCGCACTACGACGAGCACGCCGTCCGGCTCGCCCTTACCAGTGGTGATCACCAACTCTCGCGCCCCCTCGCGAAGCAAGCTTAATGCTTCGACGGCGTTGATGATCAAGTTGAGGATCACTTGTTGCAGTCGGACTCGATCTCCTTGAATGAGCGGCAAGCCCTCCGCGAGTTGTGTCTGCACCGAAACGCCGTTCTTCACTATTTCGCAACGGGTCAGGGCAATGCACTCAAGGATTGCTCCGTTGATCTCCAAGGAATCCCTCAGTGGGGGCGCCTTCTTGACTAGGGCACGGATCCGCCCGATGACGTCAGCGGATCGGTAGCCTGCCTTGACGGTGGCACCGAGCGCCTCCCGGGCCTCCTCCAGATTTGGCGGCTCGGCGTTTAGAAAGCGCAAGGCAACTTGGGCATTGGTAACTGTGGTCGCGATTGGCTGCATGACTTCATGGGCAATCGAAGCCGAAAGCTGCCCGATTGTTGCGACTCGATTCGCATGCACGAGCTCCATCTGCATCTCGCTGTAACGCCGCTCGCTTTCGCGAATGTCCTCCTCCGCCCGCTTGCGCTCGGTTAAGTTCACTACGAAGGCCATGCCCTGGTCGTGTCGCCCGCCGAACGTCGCTGCCCCGACCAGCACCGGCACGCGCCCGCCGCTTTTCAGGAAGTACTCCATCTCATAGGGTTGCGCGGTTCCGGTCGCCTCCAGCGCAGCTACACGTCGGTCGTCGGCATCGCGCCATTCGGTGGGCGTCAGATCCCGCCACCGCAGTCGACCTGAGACGAGATCTTCGCGGCTGTATCCGATGATGCGGAGAAAAGCCTCATTGGCATCGCTGATTCGACCGTCAAGATCCCAGACGAACATGCCGATGATGTTGGAATCAACCAGCCGCCGTATCCTCGCCTCCCGTTCTTGGAGATCGCCGTCTGCGACATCGTGGAGAAGAACGCTCTCTTTCGTCCGCATCACGTAGTGTAGGATAGACTCCGGCAGACCTGCAGCGGTTACACTTGGTTGTCGCTGACCGACGGTCACCGTATCATCGCTGGTCGTGACTTCCGCCTCAACCCGATACTCATCATTCCGCGCAAGAATCAACAGGCCTCGCTCTGCACCCGCGTTCGCCGTGCGCATGAGCGTATCGATCAGTTTGCCCTCGATGATCTCCCTCCCGAGATTGATCAGTGACAGTCTCCTGGTGCGGCCATCGGTCATCACGATCTCCAGTGCAAGAAAATTTGCAACCTCCGGCCTTACCTCGATCGCAATGACTGTAGGCCGCACATCACCGCCGTCGTCTCAGTGAGCGCCGCACGATGTCTCATTCTCCGCCAATCGGACTTCGGTTGCTACTTAGTGGGCTATCTGGATCTTCCTCGAACGGGAGAATGCGGCTGCCATCTCGGCCGCCGCAACCGAGACGCGAACAGACCACACCGCGTCGGATGACCGCCTCCGAAAGCGGGAATCTCGCACCCTCGCTTTACCCAAGCGATCAGCTTATGATTGGGACTTGGACGTTCGGTCGGTCCATAGGGGTCGTCATGCAAGTCTCTTTTTCCACGGAACATATAGCGCCGCGCGACCGCGTGAGGTGCTGGTGCGACTACTTCGCGAAGCAGGCCCATAGCATCACGCCGGGCGAGGTCCCGGATCCCGGCGCCTTTCGCGCGGAAGCGAGCGGATCGATTGCCGGCGAATTTGCGCTGCTAGATATCAAATCGGAACTCGAGAGGGTCCAACGCACCGCGGCTGATGTTGCCAAGGACAAGTCCGAATCGTTCTTCGTCCGCCGATTTCGCGTGCCGGTGATCTGGAGGGCCGCCCCACGCAGCACGCCGGTCGACCTCGTTCATGAAGCCGGCGATTTCTGCATAAGCTCAACCGAATGGCAATTCGACGCGGAATCGAAAGGCCCTGCCTCGTACGACATGCTGATCATCCCGCGGGCCGCGCTCTCGCCGATTATAACCGGGGGTCGACTGGAGTGTCCCTTTCGGCTGCCCGGCGCGTCGCCGCTCGGCTTGCTGCTAGGCGCAGCTATCGATGCGGCGAAGGTGCAAGCGCCGCTGCTTCCCGAGGAACTTAGTGAAGCCGTGCTGCGCAATCTCTGCGGCCTCGTGGCACTGACCTGTAACGCCTCCGACGAGGGCACCAATCGCGGACGGGATTCGCCGCACTCGGCGCGGCTCGCGGCAGTCAAGCGCTATATCGATCTGCACCTTGCCGATCCCACCCTGACGCCCGCCAGCGCCGCCGTCGCACTCGGCATGTCGGCGCGCCAGTTGCACCGGCTGTTCGAGCCGAACAATGTTAGTTTCGCCCGATACGTTTCGCGCCAGCGACTGCTCCGGTGCCGCGAAGCGATCGCCGGGGCGACGGGAACTGGCCGGTCGGTGGTCGACATCGCTTTTGGCTGGGGGTTCAACAGTATGGCAACATTTTATCGCGCGTTCGTAAGCGAGTTTGGTAGCCCGCCCACCATGCTACGCGCGGTCTCGCAAGTGCGAGCGAGCGGCCTGCGCACGACAGGGCAAGAAATATCGTGAATGCTGCGCAGCAGGAACTTGTCCAGATCGCCTTCGCCAGGCTGGCGGTGAGCCAGAGGTCGCCTTAGCTCGGTTCTACGAGCGGCTATTCGCCACCAACCCGAGTTTCCAGCCGCTATTCAAGAAGGACATTCGCATTCAGGTCGGCAGACTGATGACCATGCTCGCAGCTGAGACGGCGGCCGGCGTCTGACCACGATCTCCCGCTTGGCGCTGAGTGAGACGTTTCATGGCGCTAGATGAGACGACCTCGCAGCCGCTTCTATGTGAATGATACTGCGGCCCATGGAACTGGCGGGCCGAGGAGATAAACCGTTCTGCTTGGTCATGTGACGCTTGTACGCTTTGGGATGATGCATCCGCCATGCCGAGTGTAGTGTTGCGCATAGACCAGGGAGGGGCCCCGCAGGCGGAGAAAAACATCGTGAATACGGCGCAACGGGAACTTGTCCAGACCACCTTCGCCAGGCTGGCGGTGATGCCGGAGGTCGCCGGGGCGTTGTTCTACGAGCGGCTACTCGCCAAGAATCCGAGTTTCCGGCCGCTGTTCAACAACAACATGCGCATTCAGGGCATCAAGCTGATGAGCATGCTCGCTATGGTCGTCTACAATCTGCCCGAGCCGGGTCAGGTTTCGACTGTGTTGCGTGATCTCGCCGTCCGTCACGTCGAGTATGGCGTCAAGCTCGCCGACTACGACGCGATGCGGGAAGCGCTGCTCTGGACCCTCGAACAGGCACTTGGAGAAGATCTCACGCCCGCCGTCCGTGAGGCATGGACGGTCTGCTACAATGAACTCGCCGGTGAGATGAAGGCGGCGGCCTACGTCTGATTAGGGTCTCCCTGTCCCTATCGTAAATCCAATCCGCTGTCGGTTGATAGACAATCGGGCGATGCAGTACGTCGCGAAGTGTTTCGACTGTTGCCATCATGGCGCAATCCTACGGGTGGCTGGGGCAGGAACCTTGGGAGCGAGACGGCGACAGCCGGGCCGACGGTCCTCGATAATTTCATGGGGTCTCCTTTGCTGCTCGCGCGGCACGGCGCAACGGCTTCAATCGCTGTCGAGGCGGCCTTCTGCGCCTTGCGCGTGGCCAGGGTCATCGGGCTTTCCTTCGTCAGACGGGCTTTCCCGACAGCTCTTCCTCGAACGTCACGGCCACCGCCGCGTTTGCAGAGAGGCGAACCCTCTGCCCCTCAACGTCGGCGACCAGCCCGAGGTCGATGAAATGCGCGTGGCCCTTGTGCTGGCCCTCGCCGCTGTCGCGCGTCGCGAGCCGGATGCGCCCGTTTACGACACCATCGACGGCGCCGACGTGGACGCCGTCCGCGCCAATCACTTCCATGTTCTGGGTGATCTTGTCCGTGGTCATTCGGTCTCTCCTTTGGTTTCTCCGATTGCGCTGGAGCTAGGCGTTCTCCGCCAAGGGGAGCCCCGCGAATTGCCAACGCGTGTGCGCCGGGAAGAAGTTGCGGTAGCTCGCGCGGAGGTGTCCCGGCGGCGTCACGCAAGCCGCCTCGCAAACCCACTGGCCATGTCCGGCCGTCCAAACCTCGCCACCTTGTCGCGTTGTGAGCGACTTCACGGAGACGGCGAGGATCCTTGGCAAACGATTGACGATGCATACGCCGTGAGGCTGCGCGCCGCAGGCCACTGACACCACGGTCGCCGTCAGGCGGCGCTTCTCCGCGGCAACTTCCAGTGCGGACGGACGAAGTGGCAGGTGTAGCCGTTCGGGTAGCGTTCCAGGTAATCCTGGTGCTCGGGCTCCGCCTCCCAAAAATCGCCAGCGGGCGAGAGCTCGGTCACGACCTTGCCCGGCCACAGCCCTGAGGCCTCGACGTCGGCGATGGTGTCCTCGGCGACGCGGCGTTGTTCCTCGCTTGTGTAGAAAATCGCCGACCTGTAGCTTGTGCCTCGGTCGTTTCCCTGCCGGTTGGGCGTCGTCGGGTCGTGGATCTGGAAGAAGAACTCCAGCAGGTCGCGGAAGCTCGTCTGACTCGGGTCGAACGTGATCTCGATCGCTTCCGCGTGCGTGCCATGGTTGCTGTAGGTGGCGTTCTTGACGTCGCCGCCCGAGTACCCGACCCGCGTTGAGACGACACCGGGCAGGCGCCGCACCAGTTGCTGCATTCCCCAGAAGCAACCCCCTGCCAGGATCGCGCGTTCTGTAGTCGCTGCCATCGTCAGGCCTCCTGCTTTGCGAAGAGCTTTGCGTACTCGCCGTACCCCTCGCCCTCCAATTGGTCGCGGTGGATGAACCTCAAGGAGGCTGAGTTCATGCAGTACCTCAATCCGCCCTTGTCGCGCGGCCCATCCGGGAAAACGTGGCCGAGGTGGCTGTCGCCGTGCTTGGAGCGAACCTCCGTCCGTGCCATGCCGTGCGAGCTGTCAACGTTCTCGACGACGTTTGCGGCCTCGAGGGGCCGCGTGAAACTCGGCCATCCCGTCCCGCTGTCAAACTTGTCGAAGGATGCGAAGAGCGGCTCGCCGGAAACCACGTCGACGTAGAGGCCAGGCTCCTTGTTGTCCCAGTATTCGTTGGCGAAGGGGCGCTCGGTCCCGGCGGTCTGCGTGACGCGGTACTGCTCGGGCGTCAACTTCGAAACGGCTTCGGGGTTTTTCCTATAGATCGCCATTCGCCGTACTCCTCTTTGTTCAGCATTGAGGATAGGCACCGGGTGGTCAACCAGTCCAATCACCTCCGGCTATCGAAACGATGCCACGCGGATCGACACCCGGAGGTGTTTCAATCTGCCGGGACCGATTTATCGGCCCAGGCGACGGGTCTGAGAAATGCGGGAACAGGACTTTGAATCGGCGCTCGCCGGACTATTCCTAAAGATAATTCGTCAACGACTTCCATTCCAAAGTTGAATTTTAGTTTCCCGGAACGGACGGTCACCATGCAAGAAACATACGCGGACAGGTGCTGCGAGGGGCCCCGTTGGGGGAGAACCAGAATGGACGACGAAGTTTCGAAGGGGCGCCCGGTTAGTACGACGATCGAACCCTCCGCGGAGACCTTGAGCGGTTTTCGCACGCTGGATATCCGAACTGACCGGCTGATTTCATCATGGCTGAGAGAGGCGGGGGTTCCTGACGGCGCCCTGAAGGTGAACGAATCTGCGCCCGATTTCCTTCTCCCCGACGCAAATGGAAAGCTCGTCTTATCTTTGGAATTGCGACAAACTGCACCGTTGATCGTCACCTTCGTTTACGGGACTTGGTCCCCATTGTGCGCAGCTGGACTACGGGTTCTTCACGGGGCCACCTCCAGAATCCGCGCTGCCGGCGCCAGAGCAATTGCCATAACGCCCGATACTGGAGACTTGCCACGCAATCTCAAATGCGATCACCGACTGGATCTGGAAATCCTCTCCGACCTGGATCTTGGGGTGAGCCTTTCGTTCGGCCTGGTGTCCGTGGTGCCAGCCGAGATAAGGAGCCGTCTCTTGCAGCGCGGCCTTGATCTCTCCGCTCCCCATGGCTTCTCCTTTTGGATGTTGCCAATGCCGGCCACGTATGTCCTCGACCAACGAGGGATCATCCGTCGAGCGTGTATCGGGCCGGGCTCCATCACGGGAGCGACGACCGAAACCGTGCTTGCTGCCCTGTCCGAATTGGAGGGGCCTAAGCCTCGCCCTTAGGCTAACCGGAAACGGACAAATCAAATTCAGGAGGCTTCGCGTGGGTGACTGCAACTGCGTCGTGGGCTTGTCCCTCGGCCATCAACGACTTCGCGCCACTTTAGCAACGACGGTTGGATGCCCGCGACAAGCTCTGGCGTGAGGAGGCGGGACCGGGACCTGTGATCTGGATCGGGGAGCCTACACCTTGTGCGTCAACCTTGCGAACATTGACATTGCTTGAGGCAGGGGCAGACGCGCAGCGGAGTTTGTCCAGTGCACTCGTCCAGTCACGAACACGAGCGACCTTGATAAAGGCGTCAAGCGCGGGCGAATACTGCCTCCCCGCCACGGCCAGAAGCTGCACCTCGCGCCGGACGGGGTCGCCCTCAATTGGAATAGCGGCGAGTGACGGCAGCCTTGGAGCGTGCTCTGGCGCCAGAATGGCCCCAAAACCGGCGGACGCCATTTCGGGAAGATGGCTTTCCTGATCGCTCCTGTGCACAACCTTGGGGCCTGTCTGGTCGGCAAAACAAGCCTGTTTGAATCGGTCGGCGACGTCGCATCCGACCCTTTCGAGAAATTCCACCTCATGCAAGTCTTTGAGCGGGATAACGGTTTGCCTCGCCATCGGATGTTTCAGAGACAAGACGAGCACGTACCGCTCCTCGAACAGCCGCCAGCGATCGATACGCTCAGGTAGCTCCACGGCGTCACCGACGAGTGCGGCATTGATCTCGCCATCCAAAAGCATCGCAATGAGCCCGTTGGCATCCGACTCGCGCAGATCGACTCGCAGGTCAGGGATAATCCTGGCGACTTCCCGGAGCAATTCCGTAATGAGTGCGGCGGAGACTGACGGCACCAGCCCGATCTTGAGCGGGGCGATTGTCTTCTTTTGATAGTCTCGCGCCTGAAGCCGTACCGCCTCGGCGGCAGCAAATATTTTCTCCAGTGTGGGCAAAACCATCTTGCCCAGCTCGGTGAGCTGGGTGAGGTGACGCTCACGGTGAATCAACGCGCCACCGAGTTCTTGCTCTAACTTTTGTACTGCCTTTGTCAGCGCCGGCTGCGTCACATTGCATTGCTCCGCAGCCCGCGTAAAATTGAGTGTCCTTGCTAGAGCTAAGAAATATCGCACCTGATAAAACTGCAGCTGCATACTCATACTCGAAAGACTTGCCCTCGTTCGGACCGTTCCAGTTCGTTGCCGTAGTAGGCAGAGCCGATGGCAAAGCGGTTTGTCGCGGAGTTTCCGCGGAAACCGATATTGTGCGCCGGTATAGGCGAGACCAGTCATATGTCAGGGTTTGCGTCGGGATCGGCTCGGTCGTCTTTTCATCAAGTGCTTTTTGCTCATCAGGATCTCCCAAGGACTCAGTTCTGAGACGTCGGAATGAGGGCGGCAAGCCCACGTTCGTCAAAGAGGTTCCCAGCTTCCACCAAGGCCGCCGGTCAGGGCGCAGACGCGCACCGTCTTGGCCATAAAGCAGTACCAGGATTTGCAATTGTCCTGTCCCGAGAATAGGACATCAGCTCACCCCGAGAGTCCGAAACAAATGCCCGATCGTCCAAATCTTGTGTTGCCTCGATCCGATCTCGACGTACTGATGGCAACTTTCGATGTCGAAGTCATTGGGCTCATCGAGTGTTTGGTCAGTCCAGGTTGGCGCCTGTCATTCGAGAGCGCGGACGCGCCGGCTATCCACTACAATCTTTCCGGGACCGGACGAATGGTCGTGAGTGGTTTCTCCGCATTTCCTCTGGTACCTCACACCCTTGTCATCACACCGCCCAAGAAGCCGTTTCACATCGAGGTTGATGACCGCACAGCGGCCAAAACAGTGAATGTGGTCGAAGCTCAATGGGATTCCCGCTTCGGCGAGGGTATCCAGCGATTCGTCGCCGGGAACGTCGACCCGGCGGTGATGCTGATCTGCGGATACTTTCGCGCCACTTACGGCTCGTCGATCGACCTCTTTGCTGACCTTTCCACGCCGATTGTCGAGCGCTTCGAACCCGACGACGAACTGGGGTCAAAGTTGCAGGCTGCGTTGGCAGAAATTAGCAGCCGGCAGGTTGGAATGCAGGCGATGACCACCGCCATCCTGAAGCAGGTGCTCGTCACGCTCATCCGTCGGAGTTTGAATTCGACCAGCGTTTGGCTCGAGCGCTTTTCTATCCTGAGTGACCGTCAAATCGCCCATGCGTTCGCCGATATGGTGGCACGGCCATCGGCCGATCACTCCGTCATGGCCTTGGCGCAGAAGGCTGGCTTGAGCCGATCCGCATTCATGGCGCGGTTTGTGCGCGCAATTGGAAGTTCGCCGATGGTCGCGCTCCGGCAAATGCGGATGAAGCGCGCAGCCGATATGCTCGCCGCGAAGACATTTTCAGTTGAGCAGATCGCGCGGGCGGTCGGTTATAGGAGCCACAGCAGCTTTCTCCGTGCTTTTCGCCAAGTGCATGGATACGTCCCGACAGAATCCGAGGGTAAGGGGCGCTCCGCGCATGGCCAGCGCGGCGGGTCGGGCGCAGCTGAGGACGAAGACCGGGAGACGTGACATTGGTGCGCCGGTCGGTGCTCCGTCGATGACCTGCTGTTATCGATTGCATGATCAAGAAACATGCCCGCCGCGGCGTGACGCGCGCTAGCTTTCGAGGCACTCCAGTGGCGAACACTGGCTGAGACGGTCGGGCGTCAGTGACGGCCCGCATCATCACGAACCGAATAATCGTTCGCGGTCTACGGTAGGAGGATCAAATGCCGCGTATTGCCATTCCGAAACGTGAGGACGCCCCCGCGGAGTCCAAGCCGATCCTCGACAACGTTGACAAGATGCTGGGCTTCGTGCCCAACCTGCACCGCCTCATGTCGATCAGCCCTAACGCGCTCTCCGGCTGGGCTACCCTGATGGGATCGCTCGCGAAGACCCTGGACGTCAAGACGAGAGACGGGATCTCGCTGGCGGTGTCGGAGGCGGACGGGTGCGACTACTGCCTGGCCGCGCACAGCTTCATCGCGGGCAACCTGGCCAAAATCCCGGCGGACGAAATCGGGCTGAACAGGGAGGGCCGCTCGAGCGATCCCAAGCGCCAGGCTGCGGTCGCCTTCGCGAAAGCGCTCATCGAGACGCGCGGCAAAGTTTCCGACACCCAGTTTGCGGCGGTCAGGGATGCTGGTTGGACAGACGCCAACATCGTTGAGATGATCGCGCTGACTGCCCAGTTCCTTTTGACCAACTTCATGAACAACGCGGTGCAGACCCCGATCGATTTTCCCAAGGTCAGTCCCGCGAAGGCAGCCTGACGAGAGGTGCCTTCCTTTGGAGAGGGGAGGGCTGGTGAATCCAATGTCTCGACGGTCCCCGCGGTCTGGTGTCAAGCGCGTCTACGAGCCGCCCGAGGCCTCGGGCGGCATGAGGGGTGCTCGTCGACCGCATCTGGCCGCGCGGGCTCACGAATGAGCATGCCAGCGTTGACCTGTGGAAGGACATCGCCCCGAGCGCAGGCCTCAGGACCTGGTTTGGCCCTGACCCGAACCGTTGGCGCGAGTTTCAAAAGCGATACTTCGAGGAACTCCGCGCCAATCACGCCGCAGTCGAGCACCTGACGGATCTTGTATCAACGGGCGAAGTCAGCCGCTCTTCGGCGCGCACGACACCAGCGCAACAACGCCGAGGCGCTCGCGGGCTTTTTCGCGGCAGACTAGTCGGGGTCAATGTATGGGATCGGAAGATCGCTCAAGTCATCATCATAGCTTGCCGCCGACCCCATGCCGACGTTATCGTTCGTGCGGATGTCGGCACTGAGGCCGAGCGTCCGCCCGACGGGACACATGTTCGCAGCCTGCATCAGTTGGGCGCGCTCTTCGTCGCCAAGGTTTCCTTCGAGCCTGATGGAGCGATTGAAGGAGTCGCGGCCCCCATTGCCGCCATGGTGGTACGACACGGCTACCTCGACGTGGGAGAGCGGGATTTTCCGCCTTCGCGCCTGCAGCCGTATCGTCATCGCCGTGCACGCGGCAAGAGAAGCGCTTAGCAACTCGTAGGGGTTCGCCCCCGCTGCCGTGCCGCCCCTGCCGTCGGGACCGCCGATCGAGAACACCGATGCGCCTGTACGGCCGCTAAGGGTGCCAGCGCCGTCAAGGTCACCGGCCACCTCGGCCTGTGGGCGGGGAGCTCCATCGTGGTTTGAATTCGTCATCGTGCTTTCCGGAGCGGTGTCAGGCATGGAGGGGCTCGCCGCCCTTGGCATCTGCGTAGTACTGAGGCGCCTCGCGACGGTCGTATTTCCCGTAGTCGCGCACGATCCGCACTCTCCGGACCCTTGCCTTGTCATTCGGCCCGGAAGCGTCCTCGTAGGCCTGCGCTGCAGCGCCGTCCTTCCAAGATATGAGGAGAATCAGCTCGCCGGGCGCGAGTATGGCGTCGAAGATGTCCCAGGACGTGCAGTCGGCGGCCCACGGGTTCAGACCGAGCCACTCGGCGCAGTCGTACGGGTTGATCGTCTGCTTCCACTCCGCGGGGCGCGTCGCGTTGATCAGCGTGACCGTCGTTCCTTCCCCGACTTCGGTCTCGTCGAGCCGCTGCTCCGTGAGGGCGTACCCCGCGGGCACCTCATTGTCAGCAGTGATCTGGCCGACGCGGAGGTGGTAGTCTGCGAGAATTTCGTCGCGGCCCTTCCGCTGGACCTCGTGATGGCGCCTGTGGGTGCGCCATCGGACGAGCGATTTCTCGTCCCGCCAGTTCGAAAGCGAAAGGATCCAGCCCTCGCGGGTCAGGCTCTTGTAGCGGACGTTGTCGACGAAGCCCTCGGCCTGCTCCAGCTCGGGGCGTAGCATCTTGGCGTTGTCGAGGTAGTCATCCCAGTTCTCCTTATTGGGGAGGACCTCGAAAATCACTGAAAACATGTTCGTATCCCGCTCTTGGAGTGTGCGACGCAGTCGATTTCGATGTCGAATTGCCCAGGCCAGGCGCGCTCTTCACGGCAGAAGACCTTCAAGCTGCCATCATCGATCGTTTTGGACAGCATCCACGCGGCACCCGTTTCGTTCACTGTTGCGTCTTCTTGCATTCGGCGTGACCATAATCGCCACAGGCCGCGCGGATAATCTGGCCTTCGAAAACTATCCGCTCGCAAAGCGAGAGGAGTCGTCTCTCAAGCGCCGTAGCGTTCGGTCTTGATCGCCCTCGCTTCCAGTCCCAAGGCGAGGGCGGCGTCCGCCGCGATGTCGACGAACGCGTTCGACCCGCACACGAAGGCGCAGCCGGGAGACATAGGCAGCCGTGCCGCGACGTCAGCGACCATCCTGGCGTCGATGCGCCTGCTGAAGTCGGTGCGGCGCGTCGCGGGCTCGCGTGTCAGCGCCAAGGCGAGGGCGAAATCGGGAAGCGAGCTCTCGAGCTCGAGGAGCTCGTCCCTGAACAGCACATCGCCCCAGGTCCTGGAGGAGAGCGACAGCGCGACAGGCACCGGCTCGCCGGTGGCCTTCCGATACCGGATCATGGCCATGAGCGGCACGACGCCGGAGCCGGCGCCGATCAAGAGCACTGATTTGCTGGAAGGCCCCGGCCAGAGAAAGTGTCCGCCAAGCGGCCCGCGAAGCTCGATCATGTCGCCTACCTGGGCGACGTCGTGGAAGAACGGGGAGACCTCGCCGTCCGGGAGGCGCTCGATCGCCAGCTCGATCACCCTGGAATCGCTCGGGGCCGAGGCGATCGAGTAGCTGCGCATGGCAGTGTAGCCGTTGGGCGCGGTCAGCCGCACGTCAACGTGCTGTCCGGCCGTATGGTCGAACGTTTCGGAGAGGCGGAGAAAGAAGCTTTTGATAGTCGACGTTCTCGTTGCAATCTCGACAATCGCGCAGCTCTGCCATCGCGCGGTCGCGGCAATCGCTTCAGTCATTCGTGTATCGCTGTTCATGCCACGGATCGCCGTACATGTGGTACCCTCGCAACTCCCAGAAGCCGGCCTCGTCACGCTCCGTGAACTGAAGCCCGTTCACCCACTTCGCCGACTTCCAGAAGTAGAGATGCGGCACGAGCAGGCGCGCCGGTCCCCCGTGGTCGCGCGGCAGCGGCTGGCCTTCGTACCTGAGCGCGACCATCGCCTTCCCAGTCGTGAGGTCCGCGAGTGGCACATTGGTGGAGTATCCGTCGTAGCAATGTGCGTGCGCAAACGGAGTGGGTGCGGTAAGGCCAGCGTCGGCGAGGATGTCGTCGACGGCCACGCCCTCCCAGGCGGTGTTGAGCTTCGACCACGAGGTCACACAGTGGATGTCTCGCGTCATCCTGGTTCGAGGGAGCGCGTTGAACTCCGACCAGCTCCACGCTTTGACCGGACGAGGGCCGACCTTTAGCGTGAAAGTCCAGTCTGCGGGCTCGATCTGCGGCGTGGGGCCGGCCGTAAGCACCGGGAAATTGTTGACGAGGTGCTGCCCCGGGGGAATCCGGTCCGTTGGTTCGGATCCGGATTGGCGGCCTGTGAAACCGCGAGTGACCATGGTGGATTTCCTCCGTGCCGGCGCGTGGAATCAATCATCTGGCGCGGTCGCGAGCGGCCGGCGCCGGGCCCGCGCGCGCACGGTCACGAACGCCGCGCGCCGCGGTCGCCGCCCCTAGGGGAATGTCAGGCCGAAAGCGGCCGGATCGGGCTGCTCGCCTTTCCGGGGGACCAAGAAGCGCTCGAGCCCACCCGGCACGAAGCTGAGCAGCAGGGTTGCCTGGTCGCCGACCACCTCGATGGTATGCGGCACACCGCGGGGAAGAGCCGCGTAGGCGCCCGGTCCCACCTCGACACGGGCATCGCCGACCCGCGCGATCAGCTTCCCCTGAACCACGTAGAGCAGTTCGTCCTCGCGCGAGTGGGTGTGCAGCGGCGGTTCCTCCCCGGCCCGCACCGTCCACATGACAGTGCCATATTCGCCTCCGGACTGGCTGCTCTCCACTTTCATCTCGACGCTAGAGCCTCTGCTCGAGGTCACCGTCTCGCCGCCGTGGGGCGGCGTGAGAACCGGCTGTTGGACTGACATTTTGTAGTCTCCTATGTTGGACCTTTGTTCGACTTCGCAGTGGCGGCGAAAGGTTGCCGCTCACAACGTACCGTGAAGCATGGAATTTCGCGGGGCGAATGGGAAATGACGTTACGCCATGAAGTCGATAGCCGCGCGTTATAACGGCCGTCCGCCTTCTGAATCGGAATCGCGTGCGCGCGAGGCAGACTGCTGCTGCAGCTCGGTCAGCACCCTGACAGCCTCGGTGAGCTTCAGGACCTCCCGTTCGCGGAGTTGATCGATCTTCTCGTGCAGCAACTCTATCTCGAGCTCCGCCTTCACGTTGATGTGGTAGTCCTTCTCCGCGGCCTCGCGATCGATGTCCTGCTGCGGGTTCTGGCTCATCATGATGACTGGCGCCGCGTAGGCGGCCTGGAAGGAAAGCGCGAGATCTAGAAGAATGAACGGGTAGGGATCCCACCCCCTGATCGCGCCCACCAGTTTGGCGGTTATCCAGACGATCAGGATCGCGCTCTGGACGATGATGAAGCTCCACGATCCCAATGACGGTGGCGACCGCGTCCGCTATCCTTGGCCCGGAGTCAGGCGCGCAACCGCCCGGGGCTCATCCATGGCCTGAAGCCGAAGCGAACAGCGCGTTCGCCTGAGGTCGGCGAGCACGTCGTGCTCGGTCTGTTCCATGCTGTCCTAGTCTTCCGCCTTCTCTTCCACGCTACTAGCAACCCGTCGGATCGATGGCGGGGCCGACGCGGCCAGTGCTCTGCAGCATCCTGATCGCGTTGTTCAGCAGTGGAGTTTCGCGACGGTCTCCGCGATTGCACGCCCGTGGTACCATGCGCGCCGTGCCGGCGGTCGTCGTCGCACTACCTGACGTCAACCCCGTTCCAGAAAGCCACGTAGTCCCTGATGTTCGCGGCCGCCGTCGACGGCTCCGGGTAGTACCACGCGGCGTCCTCGTTGGTCTTTCCGTCGACCACCAACGAGTAGTACCTCGCCATACCCTTCCACGGACAGCGGCTCGTCCTCGAACTCCGCTGTAGGAATTCCATGCGGACACTCCCGGGCGGGAAATAGTGATTTCCCTCGACCACGATCGTTTTATCCGACTCTGCGATCGTCGTACCGTTCCAAGTCGCCGTCTTCATTCGCTGTTCCTCGCCGTGCTGTTGTCGCGATGACTCCGACGCTATCGCACGCCGCGGCCTCCGCGAAATAACGATCGGGAATGGATTGCATAGCGTTACGCTTCGCCGGCAACGCCACTGTGAGGGGCAGTGCCCGGGCGGTCGATTGGCTGGAAACGGTTGGCGGCCGGCGTGCATGTCGTGTCATGCGGACGCGCTCGCCACCTCGGGGAGCGGCGTGCAGCATGCCGTGCTAAGAGACTTCGACCGACCAATCGCGAAGTCGAGTGACCTTGACGAAAGCGTCCAGCGCCGGCGAGTAACGGCGCCCCTGCACAGCTAGCAGCCGCACCTCGCGCGAAACCGGGTCGCCTTCGAGCGGAATAGTCTTGAGCGTCGGAAGGCGCGGCATGTGCTCGGGCGCGAGTATCACGCCCAAGCCAGCCGCGGCCATGTACTGCAGGTGTAAGTCGTGACCGCTGCAGTGGCCCAGGCGGGGTGGTTCCTCGGGGAAATATGATCGTTGGATCTTCGGCGCGACGTCGCACCCGGCGCGTTCCAGCAAAATGGTCTCGCGGAGTTCGTCGAGACCGATCGAGGGACGGTTTGCGAGCCGGTGTGTCGGCGCGAGAACCGCGACGTAGCGCTCCTTGAACAGCGACCAGTTGTCGATGCGGGCTGGGATGTCCTGCACGTCCCCGACCATTGCGGCGTTGATTTCCCCCTCAAGCAATAGGTCGACGAGCTTCTCCGCCGTGCCCTCGCGCAGTTCGACGCGAAGTCCAGGGAGGAGCTTTGCGATCTCCGCGATCGGATCGAGGACGAGCGACACCGAGATTGACGGGGCGAGGCCAATCTTCAGTGGCGCAATCTCCTTGCGTTGGAACTCCTGGGCTTTGCAACGCACTGCCCGTGCCGAGGCTAATGTGTGCTTGAGCATCGGAAGGACTTCCTTTCCAAGGTCCGTGAGCTGCGTCAACTGGCGCTCGCGGTAGATCAACTGACCGCCGAGCTCCTGCTCGAGCTTCTGTACCCCCTTGGTCAGGGCGGGCTGCGTGACATTGCACTGCTCGGCTGCGCGGGTGAAATTGAGTGTGGACGCGACTGCGAGGAAGTAGCGAACTTGATGAAGCTCCATGGGTTGTTCTCCGTCAAGTTGCCGCGGACTATACTGGCGAGCCTTGCGTCGCCCCCTCCGGACTCGGGCGCTTGTGGTGGTTCACTAGGAGAGGGAAGGCGACTTCGGTGACTGGCAACGGCCGGCTGGTCTTCAACGAGGTCGGCTTGGCGGCTGCCGTCGCTAGGCTTGGGCGGCACTCGACGACCGTGCGCGCCGCCGCGAGGAAGGAGCTCTCGGAGGATTTGGTCATGCGCGTCCTCGCTGACTGGGATATGGGCGAGGTCGAGCTGCAAACGGTCTTTCTGGCGCGCAAAGCTGCGAAGCCATCCGCGCTTGCATTCGTCGACTTGCTTGCTTCAAGTACCGTCATGATCGTTCCTTTTGGGTCTGCGCTCCGAGTCCCCTCGGGACCAGCGGGCATGGCGCTTTATTGACCCGCGTGCGCCGCCGTAGCAGTAAAGGCGCATTTAGATGGCTTGGAGCGCTGCGGTCGATTGCGCGGCAGGTACTGTGAGGTTCGCTTGTGGCTGCCTGTGCTAAGCGATCGCTTAGAAGCGGGTGCGAAATCCTCGGGCCCCGAATCGGTTAGCCGGATGGACAATTGGGGGAGGGGAGCGGGGCAGCAAAATGCGGTAGACGCAAGTTGCGCGTATGGATAGTGCCCTCGCACGAAAACGGTGAGACATGCCTTTCCGGCTCAGGGGTCTTGCGGCTGCTGTAGTCTTATATCGAGAAGGTCCGCCATCCGGCTGAGCTCGGGAAGCGAACGTGCCTTCATCTTCCGCATCAGGTTCACGCGATGCACCTTCACCGTTGATTCGGAGATGCCGATAGCGTGGGCAATCTGCTTGTTTAGACGACCGGCCACGACGCCGAGCATGACTTCACGCTCGCGTGAGCTGAGCATGTCGAAACGCTCCTTGAGCACAGCCAATGCGCTATCACTCTCGCGACGGGCACGATCGAGAGCGAGGCCGGCCTGGATGGCGTCAAGCAGATCCTGATCACGGAATGGCTTTGTAAGGAACTCTATCGCACCGCCCTTCATCGCTTGCACGGTCATCGGCACGTCGGCGTGCGCTGTGATGAAGATGATCGGCACTTGCCTGTTTGCGGCGACAAGGTCGCGCTGAAGCTCAAGACCACTTCGCCCCGGCATTCTCACGTCGAGCACCAGGCAAGTAGGACCGTCCGGCGGATCGGCCTTGAGAAAATCAGGAACAGACGAAAATTGTAGGGCAGGTAGACCGACTGTCCGCAACAGCCGCACGACCGAGTCGCGAAACTCGGGGTCGTCATCGATAACCAAGACACTGGGATTTGCCTCACCCATTCTCGGTATCCTGCGTGGGGAAGCGCATTTTGCTATTCCCGCGTCATTCTACGCACACTCAGCCAAGATGAACAGGCCTAAGCGAATAGCCGGAACCCTAAGCCATCGCTTACAGGCGCGGTCATTGCATTATTCGGGAAGTTCCCGGACACTAGAAATTGCATGCAGGCGCGAGTTTTGCGGGCCGGGGTGGTGGAGCGACGAAGGTGCATGGATCCGGCAATGTTGAACCGAACATTGATATCCATCGTCGACGATGATCAGCTCTATCGTGAGTCAGTGCGAAAGCTCGTAGTGCTAATGGGCTACACTGTCGAAGCGTTTCCGTCAGCTGCCGATTTCCTTGCGTCACGCTTTTTGCCGGAAACAACCTGCTTGATCACCGACGTTCACATGCCCGGAATGACTGGAATCGAGCTGCACAGGCATTTGGTCGATGCAGGGTATGCGATCCCGACGATCCTCGTTACCGCATACCCCGATGAAATCGTCAGGGATCGGGCTCTAAGGGACGGGGTCGTTTGCTACCTCAGTAAGCCGGTGGACGACAACCATCTTGAACGATGCCTACGTTCGGCTCTGCGGCCGGGCACGCCAATCGAAGGGAATTCATGAGTCCTCTTTCGCCGTCGGCAGGGTGAACTGAAATACGGCACCCCGAGGCTCGTTCGCCTCCGCCCACAGCTTGCCGCCGTGAGCATCGATGATGGATCGGCATATCGACAGCCCCATCCCTGTTCCACTGGATTTGGTGGTGTAGAAGGCGTCGAAGACACGATCGAGATGCTCCGGATCAATGCCAGGCCCGGAATCGCGCACCGCCACGAGAACGCCTCGCCGGTCTTGTTGGGTGCTGATCGACAACTCTCTTGCCCTCTTCTCGGCCGAACCCATTGCTTCAGCCGCATTCAGAATCAGGTTCAGCAAGACCTGTTGCAGCTGTATCCGATCCCCCAGAACCGGAAGCAATCCATCCGCAAGTCGAGTTTGAACCGAAACCCCATTCTTCTGGATCACACTTTGCGCCAATACGAGCACTTCGCTCAGCGTCGCGTTGAGGTCAAAACTTTCCTTTCGCGGTGGCGCTTTCTTCATGTGATCGCGCATCCGTCCGACGATGTCCCTGGCTCGGTCCGCGTCCCTCACAACACAACCGAACGCTTCCACGGCCTCACCCAGATTCGGCGGATTCATTTCCAAGAAGCGCATTCCCGCACGGGCGTTGTTTCGAGCGGTCGCTATCGGATGCAAAATTTCATGGGACAGCGAGGCAGCAAACTCTCCCATCGTGCTCACGCGGTTCATGTGGGCGAGATTCGCCTCACTTTCCCGCAATGAATCCTCAGCTTGTTTGCGCTTTGTCACATCTACAGCGGTACCGACAAACTGGATGAGCTCGCCGTCTTCGTTGAGAACCGGATGACCTGAGGCACTGATGTGCCTAACTGTCCCGTCTGGCAGCACAACCCTGTACTCGGCATAGGTGTCAATTTTTTTGCGAAGCGACTCCTCAAATCTCTCCTGTACCCAATCGCGATCCTCGGGGTGGATTTGCTGTCGAAAGTTTTCTCGAGAAGGTAGGCTCGACCGTGGATCCAATCCGTAAATATTGAACATTTCCTCGGAACAATACAGTACTTGTTCCGTGCGGGGATCCCAAGCCCAACTGCCTGTATGCGTCAGCTTCTGCGCTTCAGCCAAATAATCCTTACTTCGCATCAGCGCTTCCTCGACGCGCTTGCGCTCTGTCAAATCGAGCACGAATGCAAGGCCCTCGTCGCCTCCTTCCTTGAACATCGCGGCGCCAATAAGCACAGGAACGCGGCTGCCGTCTTTCCGAAAATACTCCTTCTCGAAGGGCTGAACGATGCCGGTTGAGTTCAGTTCTGCCCGAGTCAATATGTCGCGCTCGCGCCATTCGGGCGGGGACAGCTCGGTCCAGCGCACGCGGCCCGAAACCAAGTCCTCACGGTCATATCCCACGATACGTAGAAACGCGTCATTGGCTTCAAGAATTCGACCTTCGCGGTCGGCAATGATGATCCCAATGATGTTGGCGTCGACCAAACGCCGAATCTTCCCTTCGCGGTCTGCGACGTCGCGATAAAGCCGCGAATTTTCGAGTGAGATCGCCGCCTGAGATGCAAGCACCGTCAACAGGGCGACGCGATCGGGCGTAAAGGCCATGGGTGTCAGATTGTTCTCCAGGTAGAGGATGCCTGTAAGCCTTCCCTGGTTGATTAACGGAAAACAGAGAATAGAACGGAGATGATTCTCAACGATGTAGGGATCGTCAGAATATGGATTGCGAGATAACGCATCGTCGAGAATAACGCTTTCCCGGGTGCGCAGGACATAGTGGAGCACCGACACCGGCAGCACTGTCGCAGCCACCTCCTCGTCGCGCAGATGCACGGTCACCGAATCGCCCTCCGTCGTGGCTTCGGCGGCGATCCGTTGCTCAGCTCCGCGTGAAAGAATCAACAAGCCTCGTTCGGCGCCAGCCTGTTCGAGCGCCGTGCGCATAAGCATTTCGAGCAGCTTCTCCAGCACGATCTCGGCCGAGATGGCCTGCGACACCTTGATCACCGTTGCGAGGTCGAGTTGTTCGACGCACGCTGCGATCGTGCTTGTCGAAGCAGGTGCGGGCTCTTCCATCTTGAGGCGCGGATACATCGCATCCAGTTGGCGCACCTTGCCGTCCGCGCCCCAGCGCAGGTAGCAGTCGCGGGCGTTTCGCAGATACAGATGCGCGATTTGCTCGAAGCCGCACGCGGTGTAAAAGCGCGCCGCCAACTCATTGGCGAGTGCCTCGTTGTGGACAAAGCCGTTTGCCCGTGACAAAAGAATGGCTCGTTCGTAAAAGTTCATGGCATCGAACGCGCGGCCATCAATCCGGGCAATCTCCGCACCAACCAACGCAGCGCGGTTCTCGAAGTTTTCCGGACAGGCCGCGGCCCAGCTGGCGAGCTGGCGGTGATGAGGGGCCAAGGCCTCCAGAGTCGGCGTCCGCTGGCTGGCGGGCATCGAATCGCAAAACGCGGCGCACGACAAGGCGCCGTAGAAGTGATAGTCGGCCGCCTCGATGATCGTGAGGGACATGCTCAGAAGCGGCTGCGCCTTCGATGCAGCATCAACCGCCGTCGCATAGTCACCAGCCAAAAAGCGGGCCTGCAACTTGCAGATCCAATACAAGCATTGGGCGGCCGTCACGTCCGAAGTGTTCGCGAAATCGCGTTCGATTCGCTGCTCATCAAACTGGCCGTCATCCAAGGAGCCGAATCTTGCCGTTGCGCCGCGCAGCATTCGCACGATAGCGAGTGCCACACCGACGATTTCGAGGTTTGTGCCAAGCTGTATGTGGCCTAACTGTACCCTTTCAGCTTCGCGTTCGATGTCGGCAAGCGCATCACCGACCGCAAGAAGATTCAGGACCCTCAGCCCGGAGCAGATCCCTGCATACACGAGGTCGCCGGTTTTCTGCGCCGCATCAAATGCGCGGCCGATGAGTTCGCAGCATGTTCTGATATGCCTTGTCCAAGGCATGACCATATTTCCGAAGTTCAGATACACACCCGCCTGGAAACGCCATAGTCCACGCTGCTCGACGAGCTCACAAGCGAGTTGCCCGACGCGGTACGCGCCCTCGTACTCGCCGAACCGCAGCCCGGCGATCATTCCAAGCCGGCCATAGGCGACGGCAGACGCGTCGCTGTTGCCACGATCCAAGGTAAGACGCAGCATTTGGCAGACGACGAGCGTGTAGAGGTTGAGGTCAGTGTATTGTGCCGGTGAAGAGAGCCGGTTCAGGACATCTAGCTCGGCGAGGGATGCCGGGTCGGTCATCAAGGGAAGGGCGACCAGCTCCTCGGTTGCGCGCCGGCCGAGCTCCGACCAGACACACTGATACGCTTGGCGCGCCTCCTCATCCGTCGGATGCGGCGACCAGGTGATGCCGAGGTACCATAGGTACTCGAGACCGACGGCGACCGAGCGGCTGGGCTGATTGAGCGTGAGGTAAAGGTCGATTCCGAGGCGCGCTACACCCGCTCGATCAGCCATATCCGTGACGCGAGCAGATAATGCAGCCAAGTGGTTTTCTGCGTCCGAGAGCGCGCCAGTCAAGAGCTCGCATTCGGCGCGATGGAGGTCGAGTGCGAAGATGAGGTCCCACCGGTGCTCCCAGCAACCCTCTGCCAACAGGCCTCGACCGGCGATAAAGTAACTGAGCGCCGAAACGTAGGCAGCCGATGCTTTGGCGCGCCGGCCTGCTGCCAAGTTCAATTCCGCGGCCTGCTCGCGTTCATCGACCGATGTGATTAAACCAAGACCTCGGTTGAGCTGATTAACGATTTCAAAGGTCGCCTCGTCCCGCTTCTCCGGAGATGTCCGCGCCGCGAGCAGTCTCCCTATTCGAAGGTGCGCCTCGCCGCGCAGCTGCTCCGCGATCAGCCCATAGGCGGCCTCCTGAACGCGATCGTGGACGAACCGGTAAGCGCCTGCCACACGCTCGACCAACTCCTGATCGCGGGCCGGCCACAGAGTCGTATCGAGCTGCTCCTCCGAAATCCCGAGTACCATCGAAAGTACTGCGCTCTCGGCAATGTTTCCAAGACAAGCCAGCTGCTGCAATGCGTTCTGCGCCTCGGTCGGCAGACGGGTTAGCTTCCCGATCATAAGATCAGCGACGTTATCGGTGTAGTCCTTGGCGTGAATGCGGTCGATATCCCAGGACCAGCGCGCACCATCATGATCGAATGTGAGTAATCCTTCCTCGACGAGCGAAGACAGGAACTGAACAGCGAAAAACGGATTTCCGCCGGTCTTCAGTTGTACCAGCTTCGCAAGCGGCTCTGCGCGCTCTAACTCGCAGCGAAGTGCGTCGGCAACCAGCTGCCCAACTTGCTCTTGGGTGAGCGGCGACAGCTTGATCTCTGCGACCTTTCCGCCGGCGGTCTTGATGGCATGGAGCTTTCTCGTTAGCGGATGGGCCGCAGCGACTTCGTTGTCGCGATAGGCACCGATCAGCATGAGGTGCTCCAGATCTGACCGCAACAGGTCCTCTAGCAGATCAAGAGTCGCCGCATCGACCCACTGCAGGTCGTCGAGGAAGAGCGCCAGTGGCTGGTTCGAGCGGGCAAATGCGCCAATGAAGCGCCGAAATACGAGTTGAAAACGGCTTTGTGCCTGCTGTGGCGGCAACGTAGGAACCGGTGGCTGGTCTCCGATGATTAGCTTGAGTGCGGGTATGAGGTCGATCATGAGCCGCCCGTCCGATCCCAGCGCCTCTAGAAGCGCGTGGCGCCAGCTTGCCAACTCGGATTCGCTCTTGCTGAGGAGAGACCGGACGAGACTTTGAAAAGCCTGCACCAGTGTCGCGTAAGGGATATCGCGCTTGTACTGGTCGAATTTGCCAGACGCAAACAGGCTGCGCTGCGGCACGAGCGCCTTGTGTAGTTCGTCGACGACTGAGGACTTGCCGATGCCGGAATATCCTGAGACCAGCACCAACTCTGGCTCACGGGTCTTGATGATGCGATCGAAGCTGGAAAGCAATGCCGCGATCTCACGATCTCGTCCGTACAGCCTTTCGGGGATCAGCAGCTGGTTCGGCGTGTCCTGCAGGCCGAGCGGGAAGTCATCGATGCGGCGGCGCGCTTCCCATTCCGCCAGGCAGCGTCGCAGATCGCGCTCGACACCGCCGGCGGTCTGGTAACGATCCTCGGGTGTCTTGGTGAGCAGTTTCATGATGATCGCCGATACGGGCGCTGGGAGACTCTCTACCAGCTCGCCTGGCGACACCGGCTTTCTGGCAATATGGCAGTGCACCCACTCCATGGGATCGGCCGCCGTTAAGGGCAGAACGCCCGTGAGCATTTGGTACAGCGTAACACCGAAGGCGTAGAGATCGCTGCGGGCGTCGATCGAACGGTTCATCCGCCCGGTTTGTTCGGGTGCCATGTAGGCAAGCGTACCGGCGATGGTCTCGGGCGGCTCGGGCGCCTGCCGCTCGCGGGCCAGGCGCGATGCGATACCAAATCCGGTGAGCCGCACGTGTCCATCAGCGCAGTGCACCACAATGTTAGCTGGTTTGATGTCTTTGTGGATGAGGCCGTGTTGGTGGAGCTTGCCTATAGCTGCTGCGGCGCCGATCGCGAGGGCCAAGAAGCCTCCCACATCCATGGGTGAGCCGAGTAGCCTGGCGAGCGGCTCGCCGCCCGGATCCTCGAGCACCAGCAGCATGGTTCGGCCGCTGCCGCGCTCCACCTTGAGCGGTCGCACAGCCCAGGCTGCTTCCAGCTCATCTTTCAAGCTCAATTCGTGAGCGAGGCGATCGAGTCTTGAGCGGGACGGACGGTCGGCCGCAGCGGCAACAAGCAGCACCGCTACCCGGTTGCCATTGTCGTCCAGTCGCCAGTCACGGCTGAGCACGCGCTCGCCGTCCTCCCACAACACCTGGGAGCTACCGTCCGAGTAGGTGACGTTCAGCGACGGCTGCACCATCTGTCAGACTCCGGTGTCAGGCGTCGGCTTGAAGTCGGCTGATCAAGCACCTCGCGCGCCACACGCGCGGCGTCTCTCCGGCATGGAGAAATCGTACTCCATCGCCCGAGAAATGCCAGCCGTCCCTTGGTCTTTCGCGGCGGCCGAGAGTTCCGCTCGAGCGAATCCTCGTGGAACAAGCGCCGCACTCTCGCTGCGGGACCGCCAGGCGTGCCTCAGCACGCGTTCAGCGCGAACGTACGAGCCTGATTGCGAAGCCAATCCGGCATGCTCGTGATCGAGGCTTCCGCCGGACGAAAGCAGTCGCGGCCAACTCCAGGAATCCTCTAAGCCTTTGTATCATCGTCCCGCCCCCTTTGGATGCCCGAGCTCAACCCGCGCTCAATTGAGCCGTTGGTGACGATCCTCTTAAAGTTAGTGCATCCGAAATGCGCACAGGCCAAAAGGAGAAAACAATGCCTTACTGCTCGGAAAGTCACGGGTCAGACAAAACCATGCGATGCGCAGTCTGTGAGGGCAAGTTTGGCCTCGTCCGGCACTATTCGTGGCGAACGCCGCTTTGCTCCAGGAAGTGCGTCGATCGCTTCAACGCGCGCCGCCAAGCTGACCACAATTGGATGGGTTGGTTCCTATTCGCTTTCAATCAGTCGTCCGAAAACCGCGCGCCATGAAGCTTCAGATCTCATATCGAGGCAGGGAGTACTTGAAGACAGCGCAGACGTTGATTCGTACTGCCAAAACCATGACGGACCAAGCCATTGCCGCTCAGCTTAAGGCTCTTGCTGACGACTACGAGCGGCGAGCAGAGAGGGCTTCGCTCGACGATGCAGCCAAGGCATTGGCTCGATCTGACGAGCGCTGAATACGCGTGGCATACATGAGTTGATGGCAGCTCCCTCAGCAGCTATCGGGCCGACCGGAAATCGAACTCCGGCCGAAAGTCGATCCAAGCGTCGGAAGAGCGAGCTGTGTCAGCGCGCGTAGGCTTGGTGTACCCGGCGCGTATCCTTTGGAAAAAGGGACCGTTCCTGGACCTTCGCGAACCGCATTTGGCTGGCTACAAGTTTGGCGTTGTTCGTCAGTTTTCAGGGACTAGGGCGGTGACCCTCGGCCGGCATCCGAAACCGGCATTCGTTTTCTAAACCAAGGCTTATCTGGCGCAGCTACAGCCGTATCCTGAACAGCCCCACGTGCAATAGAAGATAGACCGACAGTAGTGCAAATCTCCTCGCAACAACTCGCGTTCTGGAGTCTGCCCATGAGGAGAATTACTGTTCTCATTGTTTCTGCTCTGATCAATGCATCTACAATTCCAGCGCTTGCGGCACCCACGTTAAACAAGGACGTTTTTGTCGCTCGCGCGGACTCGGCGAGTGTGCACAGCAAACCCGATAACGCGGCCGATAACGAGAAGACTTGTCTAGCCTACGCGGCCTCATATTATGAGTCCGCGGTGCTGCGGCAAATCGCTGCCGGTCGGGCCGACGGCGCGCGGATGTTAACTGCGGTCGAGTCTGTGGTGAACGCTTTCAAAGACGTGTTCGCCACGAAATGCGGTGGCTGAGGGGAGTCTATCATGGTCGCGATCATCGCCTTGCTCTGGAGTTTGTCTTCTCCGGCAAATTGCCACGAGCAGACCGTCACCACCTCGGACTTCGCTGACGTCTCGATGCAGTCCTGCCTGATGGGCGCACCGCAGCTCGTCGACTGGATGAACCAGCATCCGACTGAGCGTCTTGCGGCATGGCGCTGCGTGCTCGGTCAAAAGGATGGCCGACGAACTTAGGGTGCAATGTCGACCAGTTCGCCAACTGGTAGCGTAATTTATCATGGCTTCGAGTTTCAGAAGATCGTTTCGCGGATTGGCCCTTGCGGCTCGTCCGGCTGAACAGTTTGGTCCGCAGGCCTCGAGCTAAAAGACCTTGCGCACCGTTGGCTTTGGCGTTTTTAGTGGCGCGCCGCAACCAAGGGGCTGCCGGACTAGATCGACATCAGCGTCGCGTTCTCTTAAGTCACCGGCAGACAACTCCAAATCGCAAATGGTCGACCCGACGGTATACGCATTAGGCACGATTTGCTGAGATTCGGACTGCTTCACTCGCACCGACGTTCCTTGTCGGATACCAATCTATCTCAGAGGGGCGGATAGCTCCCAAGTGCTCGGCGCGCGCCGTTCGACTTCGCCGCGGTCTGCCTGCGGCCGGTCCTTCCCTCCCGGGGACCGGCCGCTCCTGCTTAGGCCCTCGGACAGCGGCGCTGGGTCGGATAGGCATGGACACTTGAAGCGAGTGTGGGAAATCTGATCATTGAGCATAAGACGGGTTGAGACCT
The DNA here is from genome assembly GCF_055264925.1 of Bradyrhizobium sp. KZN70725. Classification (NCBI taxonomy): domain Bacteria; kingdom Pseudomonadati; phylum Pseudomonadota; class Alphaproteobacteria; order Hyphomicrobiales; family Nitrobacteraceae; genus Bradyrhizobium; species Bradyrhizobium sp. KZN70725. The sequence goes on along the minus strand of NZ_JBUYWT010000023.1, from coordinate 37,448 downwards.
CACGAAGCGCGCGCCGCGGTCCATCAGCTATTCCGATAATGGTGGGCTATCGATTCCATGGCGAGAGGTGATTTTCCTTTGGACCGTCATCGACTCAAAGTGCGCACCGTCGCCGCCCGTCCTGTGTAGGGGCGAAGTCGACGTTCTATTGAACGATCGCAAACAAAGAGGTCCGACATGCAGATCAAAGAGACGCCCGATGTTTCGTTCGCCGGCGTGGTCGAGAACTCTACGCTGGAAGATGTCGTCGTCCTCGCGGACAGCGCCGGCGTCGCGCTTGGAGTGCAACGCGCATTCAGTGCGAGGGTGCGGAGTGTCCGCGATGATGGTAGCGGTCTCATCGCCAGACGCGTGGAGATTCCGCTCGTCGGGCCCGACGGCGAGATCTCGGGCGTTTTGTGTCGGACCGCCCCACAGCCCGACATGCGCACGGCGTTCTCCTCCGGAAGTCCGGAGATGACGAGGGCGATCGGCGACGTGGTACAGTTCGTGGTCCACGATATCAACAACCTTCTCGCTGTGATTGGCGGAGGCCTGCGTCTGCTCGAGAGCCAGGGCGACGCCACATACCGAAGGGCAATCATCAGCAGGATGCAGCACGCGATCACGCGTGGAGCATTGCTCAGCCGTCAGTTCCTAGACGTTGCGCGACCATACCCCGGGTCGATCGGCGGGCTTGCAGGCAGCCGTCTCGCAACGCTGGCGGGCTCGCTGGACCAGGCGTTGCGTTCCGACATCACAGTCCGTACCGATATCGCTGAAGATTTGTGGGACTTCGACGCTGACCCGGAGGAGTTGTACTTTGCGCTGCTGAACCTCTGCCGAAACTCGGCCGATGCTATGCCAGGGGGCGGTGCGATCAGCGTCGTGGCGCGGAACGTCGAAGCTTCCGCGGGCGCGAGCCAGCGCTTCATCGAGATCGTCGTCGCCGACGATGGGGAGGGCATGCCCGTCGAGGTTCTCTCGAAGGCATTCACCCCGTACTTTACGACAAAGGTCGCGGGCAGCGGCACCGGCCTCGGGGACCTCCAGGTCAAGCGCTTCGCCGAAGCACGAGGCGGCGCGATCTGTATCGAGAGCGAGCGGGGTAGCGGCACGCTGGTGCGCCTCTTCCTTCGGCGCGTGCACGCTGCTGGGCTCTCCGGCGGCATCGTTGGTGCGGAGATTGCGTACACGCTGTCACCGGACGGCGGCGTATTCCACGTCATCAACCCAGCGACGGCTGAGCGGTCTTCGTAGCCCTCGCGAACACCTGGAAACCGGTTCAGTGATGCAGCTTATGATCCCGCCCGGCCACCTCGACCGTCCGGTCGACCAAGAGCGGGACCACGTGCTCGGCTCTCCCGATGCAGAGATTACGCTCGTCGAGTATGGCAGCTACGCGTGCGCGCACTGCAGAGCTGCCAACGAGCGCATCGCCCAAGCACGCGATCAACTTGGCGACCGCGTCTGCTACGCCTTCCGCCACAGACCGCTCATGGACAACGGCCTTTCGTTTCGGGCCGCCGAGCTCGTTGAGCTTGCCCGGACGCCCGAGGCGTTCTGGTCTGCGCACATAAAGCTGATGACGAGGTCGATGCAGCTCACAGAGGACGACCTCGTCGCGGTGGCCGCCGATCTTGGCGTGAACGCCGACTTCGCGCTCGGCGACGGCGACGCCGTGCGGCGCGCGAGGGCGAGGGTGGAGGCGGACGTCGCAAGCTCACGCGCGAGCGGGGTAAGATTTACGCCGACCTTCTACATCAACCGGCGGCGCTACGACGGACCCTGGGACGAGAGCTCTCTCGTAGACGCGATGCTTGGTACGCTCGGCCACCGCGTCCGTACGGCAGCCCTGGACTTCGCGACCTGGGGTCCCTCCGCCGGCATTTTGCTGGTCCTTGCGACCGTGGCGGCGATCGTCTTGACGAACTCGCCGATCGGGCCAGCGTTCGAGGGGCTCTGGCGCCAGGAGCTCGGCGGGAGCTTGGGCGGCGCAGCCTTTCAGATGCCCATCCTCCATTGGGTCAACGACGGCCTGCTGACGGGGTTTTTCCTCGTCGTGGGATTGGAAGTGAAGCGCGAGATGACAGTTGGTCATCTCGCAAGCCGCCGCTCGGCCGCGCTTCCGATCGCCGCCGCGCTCGGCGGCATGGTCGTGCCTGCGCTTCTGTATGCGCTCGTCATCCCTGCGGGGCCCTGGTCGCACGGGTGGGGCGTTCCGATGGCGACCGACACTGCGTTCGCAATTGCCTTGATGGCCTTGATGGGTGCCCGCGTTCCCGTCGGGCTGCGCATCTTTCTCACTGCGGCGGCCATCGTCGACGACATAGGTGCGATCCTCGTCGTCGCAGTGTTCTACTCCGGCGAAATTCATCCGGGCTACCTGGCGGCCGCCGCCGCGGTCGTCGTCGCGCTGGCGTTGCTGAGCCGGTGGAGAGTCTACCTTCTCTCGCCTTACATCCTGTTGGGCATCGCGTTATGGGCATTCGTCTACGCGGGCGGTCTCCACGCGACGCTGGCTGGCGTGGTGCTGGCGCTGTTCGTTCCCACGCGCCCGCCCGCCAACCTGGCTGCCCTGATGACGCAGGCCAGCACCATCATCGCCTCCGAGGCCCGACATGAGGGTGAGGTCCTCAGGCACGGCCCCTCCATCCCGGCACTGCACGCGCTCGACGCAATCTACGACAGAATTGAATCGCCTGCCGACCGGCTGCTGCGGCGCGCCGGCGCGCGGTCAAGCTACGCCGTCCTCCCGATCTTCGCACTGGCGAATGCGGGCGTGGCGAGCGATCCGGGCATCTTTGTTGGGCATGGCTGGCTCGTGGCCGCGATCGTCGCTGGTCTCGCCATAGGAAAGCCGCTCGGCATCTTCCTCGCGGCTGCTGCTGCCGTGCGGGCAGGCATAGCTGTCAAGCCGGCAGAGTACACGTGGCGGCAATTGGCCGGGGCGGGAGCCCTCGCTGGCATCGGCTTCACGATGTCGCTTTTTATTGCCGGGCAGGCGTTTCCAAGCGTTCCCGACTTCTCGGCCGCCAAGATCGCCGTGTTCGCTGCGTCGACTCTTTCGGCCGTTGTTGGGACTGCCTTGCTCTGGGGAGCTTCGCGTCAGGAGCTTGTCGAGAAGGCGCCGCAGTGCGTGAGCACGCAAGTATCATAGCCAGTCGGCATTTACGCAGGATCGTGTAGGAGGTTTTTCGATGATTCTACCCACCGGTACGACAGTAGCAGTCGCTGACGGCGAGACGGTCCGCCTATTCCGCAATACGGGTATAAAACCCGGGGTGCATTTGATCGAGATCACGGCGGCTCAGCCTGCGCCCGCCCACTCAGGCTCGGGTGCGCGCCATCACACCGGCTCTGCCAACTCCGACGGCAGGCGGCGCGATAAGGACGACTTCGCGGCAGCTGCGGCCGCGTTCCTGAACAAGCTCAGCCTGGATGGGACCATAAAACACCTGGTCGTTGTCTCCGACCCCAGGACCCTGGGGGAGATGCGCAAGCACTTCCACAGCGACCTGAGAGGCAGGATCATGGGCGAGTTCGCGAAGGAGTTCAGCCGGCGTCCGCTCGAGGAGATCGCCTCATTGATCGCCGACGCCTGACGCGCCTCTGGATAGGGCTGCCGGCGCAAGCCTCTCCAATCATAACCCGCGCGAATAACTCAAAGTCAGCGACGACGGCTACTGCTGTCGAGCAACCGCACCATCGGACGACCAAACCAGCGCCTTCATGATCTCTGACGGTATATGTAGCTACGCCGTGCCAGTACGAGCAGTGGCGATTCCGCTATTATGCAGATCTATTCAGTCGATTGACTCCGATAGGTAGCGGAATCGCCAGTGTTCAGAGGGGCGCAAATAATTTTGTGAATTCAAGACCGAAGAAATACGGCGGGTATACCGTCGGGATTGTCCGTCAAACTTGAGGATTTGTGCTTGTAGATCAACGACGAAACGTCGCCTGAAATGATTGAGTGGGAGTAGTGCGGCTTGCTGCCATCGCGTAGTTTAGCGTGGTCTTGTCGAATTGTTCTCGCCTCCTTCGCGTTGGGGATTCTGACCGAAGTAGTGAGCTTGGCTTACGCCGGTAGAAGTTCAAAATCCATTGCGTCTTCATCGTAGCGCGTTGGATCGTACAGAAGGGCCGGGGCCAAATCTTTGCTTCGAGCACCGGCAGGTTTTGGCGCAAAGCGGGCACGAATTTGATTGGCCACGCTGTTCTTGCCGTTGTTAGCTGAACTGGCCCGTGATGGACTGGACCGGGACATCGGGAAAAGTGAAGCGCAATCATTACTTAAGCCGCAGCTCGATCGGTCATGTCGTACCAAATGTAGTACTGCGGCTGGTTCGGAGCTCGACGGGTAAACGATTTCGCGCTTCTTCGTTTCTATGGTGGCGGTGGCGTAACGCAGCGTAACAGCCAAAACGGCAGCTGCTGCTGGCTCCAGTGATGGTCAACATGATGGCTCGGTCCATCCACGTCTGCTTTCAGGAGCGGAGTGGACGTGAAGCAGGGCTGATCCCGACTTCCAGATCTTGACTCGGTTTTTAGTCCGCTTCGAATGAAGGTTCATGCGTCCGGGCGACGCGGAACGATGGTCATCGGAGTGAACGCATAAACTGCCTGGCCATGCTGGTTGTACATCGTCCACTTCATGCCCACGGTGCCTTGCGGTTTGGTCTTCGAGGGAGCGAGGCTTTCGATTTCGCCCTCCAGGTGCAGGACGTCGCCGGGGCGCACTGGCGCCATCCAGCTCACTCCGCCTCCAATTCCGATAATTGGATGATCACCGAACGGGCGGCTTTCAACCAGCAGCCTCATTGCAATTGCAGCTGTGTGCCATCCCTATGCCGCAAGACCTTTAAAGAACGTTTTGGCAGCTGAATCTTCGTCCAAATGCATTGGTTGTGGGTCGAATTCTGCCGCGAAACGCTTGATTTCTGGAGCGGTGATCTGGGCTTCACCGGTTCTGAATTGCATCCCAATGGCAAGGTCGTCAAACCACTCGATCATAGCCATAAGCCGTCTCCTACTGCCAATCTGTCTGCTTTCGTCGTCGCCTAGCCCAGATAGCCGTGCACGCCGTCCCACAATAGCTTCAGCGCAGTGATGACGAGCAATCCGTAGCAGGCCCGATAGATCTGGCGCTGGTCGAGCCTGCCGTGAAGCTGCCAGCCTGCCCACACGCCGGCGGGAACGGCGAGCAGGCACGTCGCCATCACGATCCACACGTTGTGGCCCGGCCTCACCAGCAACAACCATGGCACTGCCTTGAGCGCATTGCCGACGGTGAAGAACATGCTCGCCGTTCCCGCATAGACGTCCTTGGCGAGCCCAAGCGGGAGCAGATACATCGTAAGCGGCGGTCCCCCCGAATGTGCGACCATTGAGGCGATTCCGGAGCTGAGGCCGGCAGCGACGGCTTTCCGCGTTGAACGCGGCTGGATCGTCACCTCGGGGCCGCCGAAGAACCACAGCACGACGAAGATCAGGGTGACCACGGCCATCACGATTGCGACGGCCCGATGGTCGAGCACACGAAACAGTGCATAGCCGAGCCCAATTCCCGCCATGAGACCCGGCAACAGCATTTTGAGGTCCGGCTTCGACCAGGTCGAGGGCTTCCAGTAGCGCAGCGCATACAGGTCCATGGCGATGAACAAGGGCGCCAGCAGGCCACCGGCGGTCACGGGGTCCATCACCAGCGACAGCATGGGAATGCCGACAATGGCAAAGCCGCCGCCGAATGCCCCCTTCATGAAGCAGATCAAGAAGACGCCGGCAAAGGCGACCAGGATCGTGGTGGCGGTCAGTTCCATGGCTCGTCTCCCTATCCGACGCTCGCGAGCCGCCGGCGGTCAGCGCCAGCGCGGGTGGCTGCTGTCCGTCTCGGTTCTTCGTCGCTCGGATGTGCAAGCGGCGACATGTTGGCCGAATAGGCTGTCCCGGGCTCGATGGACGCTAGGGCGGATTCGCTGAAACCGCGCCTCGAGCGCAGCGCATTGATGTCGCGCGCCACTGTCACTTCGCGACGATATTGGCCGGGTGCCATACCGGTCGACTGCCTGAATGCGCGACTGAAGTTTGCCTGGCTCGAGAATCGGAGAGACAGCGCGATTTCGACCAATGCCGTTTCGCCTTCGGTCAACAAGACTTCCGCGCGCTCAAGCCGCCGCGCAATGACATAGCGGTGAGGCGATTGCCCGACGGCTTGCTTGAATGCTCGCGCGAAGTGAAACCGGCTGAGGCAGGCGACCGAGGCCATCTCATCCAGGGTGAGGTCGCATTCCAGATGCCCATCGATGTAGTCGAGGACTCGAAACAGGCGGCGTCGGTCGAGCCTTCCCTTGGCTGACAGGCCGTTCGAATGGCCAGCTGGCTCCATGGTCCCCGGTTGAAGGAGCCTCGTGGCAAGGGCTACCGGTACTCTGCTTTCGGTTTCCAAGGCGGCCTCCTGCCAGTTCTCGCGGGATTGCACCTCGCGAAAATAGGCGGCCGGGCGGCGTGCGCGGCATCCGTCAAATGACCAGTCCGGTGACTGATGGGATTAAGGTGCCGAGGTACCGGCTGTGGAGAGGATGGCAGACAGGCCCGATCGGGAGGTGATTCCGATCTTCGAAAAGACCCGCTGCAGGTGGTAGCCGACGGTCCGATGAGACAGATAGAGCCTCGCCCCGATGACCTTGTTCGAATGTCCTTTCGCCGCTAGCTGGGCGATGTGCAGCTCCTGCGGGGTCAGGTCCTCCCAGACTTGCGCGGTCCGGCGAAGGCTTGCCTCGCCTGCTGCTCGCAATTCTTCCCGCGCGCGATCACTCCAGGGCGCGGCGCCAAGGGCGTCAAAAACATCACGTGCCTGGCGCAGCGGAGCTCGTGCATCGGCGGAGCGCCGCTGCCGACGCAGCCAGGCGCCATAACCGAGCGAGAGGCGCCCGCGCAGGAAGGGCCAATTCTTGGCTGCTGGCCCAAGACCTTCCAGGAAGAACCGTTCGGCATCCTCATTCGTCGCGACCAACGCCTTGCCATAGGATAGCATCGTTTGGACCCATGGCACCGGTCTTGGGCCAGATACGCGCTCTATCTCGTCGATCACGCTGCGCGCGTCCTGCACTCGATCCGAATGAACAGCCGCCTCGACGAAGTCGGCCAGCGCAAAGAATTGCAGACCCGCGTTGAAGGCTGGATCGGCAGGCGCGAACAGGCGCTGCAGATGCGCGAATGCCTCTGAATGCCGGCCCGCGCTGATGGCTGTTATCCCTCGCGCCAGTTGCAGCATCGCGAGCAGGAAGCTCGCTCGACTGGGCAAAACGAGGCGTTCCGCTTCACTCGCATATTCTTCAGACCGCTCCAGATTGCCTTGCATGCCGGCAACCTTCGCCTTCACGATGGCAGCCGCTGCCTTCCACACGATGGATCCGATCTCTTCCGCAAAACGGATCGCTTCCTCCGCCTCTCTCATCGCGCCAATCCAGTCGCCGACTTCCATTTCGGCCCATGCCTGGGCGAAAAGTGCGCGCGACAGGTTGCCAATTCGAGCTTGCTTACGCAGCTCCGCGGTGGAATCGGCCAGAAAACTCACACCAAGATCGAATGCGCCGACAACATTCGCAGTGCTGCCAAGGATGCGTGCGACATGCGGATCGTTGCTCCTCCTTTCGGACAGCGCCTTCAGCTTTGCGTACACCTCGCCACCTCGGCGAAGTGGCTCGGCATAGGCTGATATCGCTATGCCCCTTGGGTCGAGCTCGAGGAGCTTGAGCCGTCTAGTCGCAGAGAGGACGTCTGAGCACAGGTCGCTACTCGCGTTACTCCACCAGCAGCGTTGCGCTGCGCGCCAGAGAAGATTGCTTGCAAGGTCCTTTGCTCCGCCCGCATGTGCCTGGTCGGCAAATTTGACCAACGCGGAGATCCTGCCGGGATCATTGATTGTCAGGAACTGGCTCATTTCCCGACACCACCCGACCCGCGCTGTACCTAACTCGTCCGACGGATCAACCGCAGCCTCTCGCAATAGATGCTCGAGCAACTTCGGCCGCCCGAGGTCCGTCACAATTTCGGCGGCCTGCAAGAAACGCTCTCGCCTGGCCTCGACCGTCTTGCTCAGCTTTGCTGCAATTTGCAGGACTTCGACAACGGTGCTGCCGGCCCCTCTGCGCTGCGCTCGATGCGCCATCTGATCCAGTTCGCCAGCCAATTCATCGTCAGGACCCATTGCCGCGGCTGCACGATGCCAAAGCTTGCGATCCCGATCCTCGATGACCCCGGCGAGTGCGGCGTGAACCTTTTGACGCACGGCCATGTCGGCGGCCTGGTGGATCGCGGATCGCACGAGAGGATGTCGAAACCGCGCCTCTGTTGCATCGAGCTCGATGAGCTTGCCCAAGACCGCAGGCTCAAAGGCTGAAAAATCAATGGTCCGAGCCAGCAGCACCTCGCCGGCACGCATGATCTCGTAGAGAGAGCTTCCGTCGTTCTCGGCCGCAATATACAGCAGCATGCGTGTGACCTCGGGAAGGTCGGACAGACGGCTGGAGAAGGTGCGTTCAAGCCGCTCCGTCAACGGCAGCCATGCCGCCTCGCGATCATCCTCCGAACGCGAGCTGCGCGGTAGCTCCACCAACGCCAGGGGATTTCCGGCGGCTTCTCTCAAAAACCGGTTGCGCAGATTTTCGGAAAGGCCGGGCGCCTGCATCTCGAGCAAGCGGGTCGCGTCGGCTTCGCTGAGAGCCGGAACAGCGTGTCGCAAGGTGTTGGCGTCGCCAAATGGAAGCTCGAAACCCTCGCGCAAAGCCAGCAGCAGAACGACGGGGTCAGAACTCAGCCGACGGGAAACAAAAGACAAGACCTGGCGCGTCGGTTCATCAAGCCATTGCGCATCGTCAACTGCCAGCAGGATTGGTTTGTGATCTGGGCCTTCTGTCAGGAGTGCCAGGGTCGCAAGTGCGACCAGCCAAATATCCGGTGCTTCGGTGGTCGCGCCGCCCATGCCAAAGGCGCTGAGAAAGGCAGACCGTTGATGAGCAGGTAAAGACTTTGCCTGCTTCATGAGCGGATGCAGCGCCTGCTGAAGCCCGGCGAAAGCCAGATGCGCTTCGGCGAGAACGCCCGTCATGCCGAGCACGGCGATGCCGCGCTCCCGCGCTCGATCTTTGGCTTCCTCGAGCAGCGCCGATTTGCCAATTCCGGCTGCTCCGCTAATAACGAGAGTAGCCCCACCCTGATCGATCCGGTCAAGCAGTTGATCGATGAGATCGATTTCTGCTTCGCGTCCCAGCAAGGATGGTAGCCTGGATCGCGGGATACGGTCGCGCTCCTTCTGCAGGGGAAAAGCGGATTTTTTCGGCCCTTTCGCCATCGTTGGCTTCGCGCTCTGTCGGAGACGATTCCAGTCCCGGGGACGCAGCTTATCATGTGCCGGAGAAGAGGACAGGCGCGATTTTATCGGCATGAATGTCGATCATTCGATCGCGGATGCGGCGGTTATTGGAGTTGGGCTGGACGACCGGCAAGGCTCACTGCTCGGGCCAAGCCAATTCGTCTCATCCCTTGGTGGCTCAGGCGCGGAGCGCATCGATGGTGTGGGCCGCAAAAACGCCTGCGCTCGCCAGGGCCAGAAATGCTATCAGGATATTCAAGTCCATCCTCGCGCTCGGGGAGGTCGGCTTCCTGAGACAAAGCGGCACACGCCTCCCTGGCCGAGGACAAACACCGGCACCGTCCGGGAAAGGTTCGTGTTGCTCGCCAGCGTGGGGCGATGTTGCAATGCTCTGGACATGCCACTGGTCGCTCTTTGAGTCATACTAGCGTGAGGCGGTTTGTCGGTTGCCAGCTTTAGCGATGTCGCCCTGCGGAGCCGACCCAAGGACTTCGACGGTCGCAGTAGCTCCGGCGACGAGTTCGTTGCGCTCGTCGGCACGGTCGAGCGCGATCCGGACCGGGACGCGTTGGGCGAGCCGCACCCAGTTGAAGGTCGGATTGACGTTGGCGAGAAGGCTGGAACCGTTGCTGCGATCGCGATCTTCGATGCCGGCTGCAACGCTCTCGACCTTGCCCAGCAACGCACGGCTGCTTCCCATCAGACGCACGTTGACGGGATCGCCGACATGGATGCGCTGCAGCTTGGTTTCTTCGAAGTAGCCCTGCACGTGCAGCGTGTCACTATCGAGCAGCGCCATCACGCCCTTTCCGGGAGTGAGATAGGCGCCCGGACGCAGCTCGTTGTTGGTGACAATGCCGCTGACCGAGGCCCGCACCTCGCTGCGTTCCATGTTGAGCTTTGCAAGGGCAACATCCGCGACGGCCTGGTCGTAGGCCGCCTGGGCCGAGCCTTGAATCGCGACGACTTGATCCATCCGCTGCGTAGAAACCACGACGCCGGGTGTGAGCGCACTGTAGCGCTTCAGATCGGCATTGGCGTTGTCGAGCGTTGCGCGCTTGCCTTCCTGTACCGCCTCTGCCTGCTTGAGCGCGATCTCATAGCGCGCCCGGTCGATCCGGAAGAGCACGTCGCCCTTTTGGACTTGCTGATTGTCCCGAACCAGAACCTCGCTCACAAAGCCGGAAACATCGGGAGCCACGGGCACGACGTCGGCCCGTACGTGTCCGTCACGGGTCCAGGGCGCATCAAAGTAGTAATCCCACAGCTTGTAACCGGCCCAAACTGCGACCAAAACAACGGTACCGGTCAGCGCGAAGCGACGTAGCGGGTTGAGAACGGCTTTCATGGCGCCAACTCCTTGGAGATGAGGTTCGGTACAGGCGTCGTTGCAACGCGATCTTGATTGACCCGGCGCTGTCGGCCAGCCTCGAAGCCGTGCATGCCGGTCTGCCATTGCAGGCCAACAATGGTCCCCTTTACGGGCTGCAGGAGAAAGAGAGCCGAAAGCCCGGTGACGGGGAGCCAGATCAGCAGTTGAAGCCACGCCGGAGGCGAATAGGCCATCTCGACGGCAAGAAGTCCCGGCACGACCAGATGGCCGACGATCGCGATCACGAGATAGGCCGGAAGGTCGTCGGCACGTTGCGGCGTGTAATCTTCACCGCAAACCTCGCAATTGTCGACCACCTTGAGAAAGGCGCCGAACAGGTGGCCTTGTCCGCAGTTCGGGCACTTCATCCTGAACCCGCGCCATAGAGCCTTTTTGAGGGAGACGGGTGCTGTCATGTGAGTAACTCCGCTGAGCCTAAGACGAGGCCGGTGAGCAGGCAGATGAAAAGCGCGAAATCGAACAGTGCGGGATGCCAGATCCATCGATAGAGGCCGTTACGCGCGATCTGCTTGCTGATGAAGCGCTCAAGCGCGTAGGCAACCACACTCCAGAGCAGGAGCGTCGGAACGAGCACGCCAAAAAGGTCAAGTTGATATTTCATGCGGCTATCGTCCCAGTTTCGATTTGCTGCGGTTGATAGGTCGGCGACTCCGGGAAGAGCCCGGAACGAACGCCGGTGAGACCGACCAGCACGTGATCGCGGGCTTCGCTCCTGGGTTCCTGCAACGCCAATGCGATGGTGCCGTCGAGCTGGCCTACCAGTTCATCGGGGAGCGCTCCCGCAGTGTGGGTCCGGCAAATCGGGGCAAGACGAGCGAAGAACGCTTCGGTTGCCGCTCTTGCGCTGCGTGACAGCCCCAGGCTCGATCGCCTCACGCCGAGTATGTTGAGCGCTGTCCGAAGCTGCCGAAGGTTGGCGGCGCCGCTCCTTGCGTCGGCGGGGACGACGGCGATACGCGTAGCAAGCAGGGCGAGGCGATGCTGCATGAGGCTGGCAAGCGCAAAGGGATCTTTATCCGAGGCGCGCTCGGCGACTGATGCAAGCGTGGTCCAATTGCTTTGGAGCAATCGCTTTGCGATCCAATCGGCTCCGGCCATGCGAACGATGCCGCAGGTCACGCCGGTCAGCGCCACACCTAGCATCAGCGCAACGCTGGAGTTGGCATAGGTGATAAAATCAGCCGAATAGGTCTCGGTCAACGCGAGTTGGACCGAGAGGTAGATGGCAAGTATGGCACCGATACGCGCGGTCGCGGGCCGCGCGGTCATCCAGCCGAACAGCACGAAGGGAGGCATCAATGCGGCGATGAGCACCTCGAGAGTCGTAATCCGCGGCAGCACGCCAAACAGGTAGATGCCATGGACCGCGATTACGACGAGGAATAGTCCGTAGAAATTGCGGAACGCCGGCAGCGGATCGTCCGCGCCCGCCAGAAAGCTGCCGACGACAGCTGCGAAAAGCGGTGCGGCAACTCCGTCCGACCAGCCGGTCGCGATGGAGAAGCAACTGCAGCACAGCACCGCAAGGGCTACGGACCCGGCCGCCAGGAGCGCAGACCAGTAGTCGCGATGCGGGACGGCAACAGCCGTGGCGCCATGAAAGAAGACGAGATGAAGCGATTCGGGATTGCGCCCCTCGGAGATGGCCTCGCGCAGAAGCTGGCAATCCTGCATGACATCGACGAGGTTGCGCAGCCGTACAATGAGGCCAGAGATCGCGATCTCGATCCAGCCGGCGTCCGCGCTCAGCACGGGTCGTGCTTTATCGAGCGCTGCGCGCAACGCATCGGCTTCCTGTCCATCGCGGCCTCCCGCTTCAAGCCATGCCGCTATCCTTGCGCACATAGAGGAAATGCGCGCAGCCGCCTCGTCATGCGGACCGAGAGGCAGCTTGCGATCCTCGATCGATCCGAGCAGCGGCAGCAGCGACAGCATGTGCTGCCGGAGCAATTGCAGCCCTCGCCCGATATTTGTGGACGTGGTCGCCTCAAAGCCGAGATGACGCCCCAGCTGGTCGATTTCGGAGGCCGCAGCGGCAAGACGTATGCGTTCGCTATCACGCTGCTGATCGCTGCCGCGACCCGTCAGGACGTCTGCGGCGAGCCGGCGCGCGCCGGCCAGCCATGCGTCGGTTTGCGCGGTGACAGCGGAGGCCACGCCGCGTGGCAGCACGAGCATCGCGACAACGCTCGCGCAGACGATTCCGAGCATGATCTCCTGCACGCGGGAAACCACGATGTCGAACGCCGACTGTGGCGTCGAGACGATGGGAAATCCGAGCAGCGCGACGGTGTAGCCGGCCAGCATGAAGACATAGCTGCGCGGCGTGCCGTCGATCAGCGACAGATACAGGCAGATGCCGACCCACAGCGCGATGCAGAGGCTGAGCAGCTCCGGCGCATTGACGAGGTTCGGAACCAGCACGATGGTCCCCGCCGCGCCGATCAGTGTGCCCAGAATGCGGTAGACGGCCTTGGAGGTAGTTGCGCCCGTGAACAGGTTCGAGGTGATGTAGACTGACGCCATGGCCCAATAGGGACGCGGCATGTCCAGCAGCAGCGCGATCGAAAACGCCAGCATCGCCGCAGCAAAGGTCCGCAGCGCGAAGAGGATGGCGGCATGTCGGTCCCGAAATGAGGCAGCTTGGGTCACGGAGTCGGCCAACCGTTGCGTCAGCAGTGGACGGAGTTTCTATGTGCGATGCATGACCTCGCGTCAGCCAGCGACGCCGTTGCAAATACGTTCGAAACGCATTGCAGCGGTATCGGGCGTTTCGTTCCGCAGTCGGCTGGAGTCGCCGACGTCTGCATGACGCCGATGACGTCCGGTTTCAGAAACGCGACGAACATCACGAGGCACAGGATTTTGCCAGCGAACACGGCGAGGCACAGAGCGTCTTTCATGTCGGGTCTCGATCAGTGGATCTTGGCTGCATTCGTCATACGCGTTCTGGTCTGCTGCGGCTTTGCACGGATTGCCGATGCATTTTCATTTCTTGCTGTCGGAGCAGCGGCCGCAACTTCTTCCACCGCAGCGAACGCATCGTGTGGGCTGCGCCGCGAGGTCTGGGAAAGGACTTCGGGGACGAGGTCCGACGCGAGGCCAGACTCAGCAATGTGTGTTACGGGCGCGTGAGTGGTGTCGAACACCACCCGCTCCGGCCATTTTTGATCCGAAGTGATGCGCAGGTTGGCTCGTTCGCTCGGAGCGACCGCGGAATGCGAATAGGCAGGAGGCGCTGGGAGCAGCCAGTCGGCCGCAAACAGCAACACGAGGAGGGCGCCTCCCACCCACACGAAGTATTGACGTATCGGCACGTCGAGCGGCCTTTCAGTGAATGACTAGGCCCGCGAAGATAGTCGGATGATGGCACGCGGGGCTTTGCAGCGCGTGCTCTCGTCTTGTCATTTGTTGCTGCCGGCTGGCTCGCAAACGATAGGCAGGCTCAGGCAAAAATCGAAAGCGAACGCCTGACGTCTGTCAGAGAGGATTTGGATGCTTGGGATCCCGCCGTCTGACGATATTGACCTGGCGCCTGCCCGGTCACCTGCTTGAAGGCTCGCGTGAAATTGGCTTGGCTGGAAAAGTTGAGCGTCAACGCGATGTCCACCAAGGGCCGATCGCCACGTATCAACAGGGCTTTCGCCCGCTCCAGGCGCTTGGCACTGACGTAGCGATGGGGAGAGTCTCCGACGGCTTGTCGGAAGGCTCGCGCAAAATGGTATTTGCTCAGGCACGCGATCGTTGCCATGCCTTCGAGGCTGAGGTCACTTTCCAGATTCGCATCGATGTAGTCCAGCACACGAAAGAGTCTGCGCTGATCGAGCCCATGGCGAGCGCGACGAGGAAAAAGCTGAGTGCGCGATGCGCTGGCTCGCTTTTGCAGCAACCTCGCCGCCAGACTGGATGCGAGGGATTCGACGAACACACTGCCCGCGGAAGTTTCAATCTTTAGCTCGGAGGCGATGGCAAATCCGATCTCGGCCAGCAGCGGATCTTCGAAACCCGTTTCGTAGTTTAGGGCGTGGATTACCGATTCGCCGGTCTTGTTGTCGAGATTGCTCGACGAGAACTGGCTTAGCGGAAGATAGATGTGCAGGAATTCCGGCAGATCCTCAGCGAAATCGATCTCACCTTCCTGCAAGCCGGGAGGAGAGAGCCAAACCGTACCTCGCTCGGCGACTATCTGACTTTCGATGCCCGGCGCCCGCCGCGTCAGAGTCGCTTGATTGCTCCGGGTGGCGACGCAAATCCGGATATCAGATTGTGGGGTCCTCCACGGGCCAACCCCTCTTCTAACAGTGCACAATTCGGCCGACAGGCCGGACCAGCCCCGATCCGTCGAAGACAGCAGCAGCTGGCCTGGACAGTCCCGATCCCAAATGCCACGGTGCGGCCACTGCTCATAGCGGCCTGCGGCGGCCGGCTGCTCTGATTGCATCTCCATGTGGCGCTCCAGGATCGCATTCATCATTGTTGCGAGGCTAACTTGGCACAGGCGGCGCAATTTGCTCGTTATCGGTTGTTAGAGGCTGTTAGTGTTTGCGAGTCTCACACTAGGCAGCGCCGCCCACCGGCCGCGGCAATGGTCGTCAATACTCAGTACTCCGCCGAATTTGGGATCATCCACGCCGACACCGTCTGCCAAACGCCGTCGCTCGACTTACGCTGATACGTGACGAAGTCGGCGTCGTCGCTGTACTGGATTTCGTACCGATAGGATTCGAGATGCCTTGTCATTGAACTCTCCTGTGTTGAGGACGGCGCTTCTCGCGTCATCGTCCAAAGACATCGATTGGAGAGCCCGGCTCAAAAAGGGCCATAGGTGGAAAGGGTCCTTCCAGGCAGCGGAAGGCTCGCTCGAATGGCCATCCGGACCACCCCAGGCGATGCCGTCTTCCGGAGTCCGGGGCGATATGGCAAAATTGGAAGGTATCCTCCCGAATTATGGAAGGGATCCGATGGACCGCCTGGAAGCGATGTCGACCTTTCTGACCGTGGTCGAGCAGGGCAGCTTGTCCGCAGCGGCGAGGCAACTGAAAACGCCACTCACAACAGTCAGTCGCAACGTATCCGAGCTCGAGGCTCACCTGCGGACGAAGCTCTTCAACCGATCGAGCCGGCAGCTGGTGCTGACGGATGCAGGCACGTCCTACGTTGCGGCTTGTAAGCGCATCCTCACAGATGTGCTCGAAGCGGAGCGTACGGCGTCCGGCGAGTATACCACACCGACAGGCGAGCTGGCCGTAACCACCCCATTGGGCCTTGGGCGCATCATTCTGATGCCGATCATCGCGGACTTCCTCAAGACCTATCCGGATATCAAGGTCAGGATGATCCCGACCGATCAGAAGCTTAGCCTTGCCCAGGAGCAAATCGATGTCGCGGTGCGCATCGGCGAGTTGCCGGACTCAAGCCTGGTCGCACTACGGCTCGGCAGGACGCGCCGGGTGGTGTGCGCCAGTCCCGCCTATCTTGCGGCTCGCGGAACGCCGCGCACGCCGGAAGATTTGGCCGGGCATGATTGCATCAGCTATCCTGGCTTTTCGCCACCCGACGCTTGGACATTCGTCAGAGGCAAGGCGACCATAGCGGCGCCGGTGCATACGCGGCTCACCGTGGGCAGCGCGGAAGCGGCTTGTACGGCAGCCCGCTCTGGCGTGGGAATTTCCATCGTCTTTGCTTACCAACTCGAGGTTGGTCCGGAAGCGGGAGCCTTGACAACCGTGCTGGATGAATTCCAGCCGCCGTCAATGCCGGTCAATCTGGTCTATACCGCCAACCGGTTTCTGCCGATCAAGGTCAGAGCGTTCCTGGACTTTGCAGCACCGCGGCTGAAGCGAGTTTTCGCGGAGTAAACCGAGCCGGTGCTCACTCCGCTGTCGAGCTTCCAAAATCCGGAAGGATAACTCCCGGTTTCCCGGCCTGTTGACCCGGGCCTTTCGCCCCACCTCCCAGTCATGACCTGCCGGAAACGGCGTTACCAACTGGAGGCGAATATGGGTGAAGTCATCCAATTTATCCCGAAGGCCGAGCGCGAGCGGCTCCGCCTGATACGAGAAGCCCGCGCGATCTACGACAGCGTCTTCCCGCCGGCCGGTCCGGTCAACGGGCAGCCCGACAGCACACCGATCGTCATCAACGGAACCTGGATTCATCGGGGCGGCGAACCGTTGTCGTGATCGAAGACTTCGCCGTGCTCGATCGTCAACCATCAGGAGAAATCGTCATGTCAATCCGCAACATGCTTCTCGCCGCCGCATTCGGTATCGCCTCCGTCACGGCCGCCCAGGCAGAAGGGCTGCGTCCAATCGAGGCCAAGAGCATCGACCTCGGCGCGATATCGGGGGTGGCCTACTACACTGTCGAGCCTGATGGATTTCGCGTGGTTACCACGCTGGCGCAAGGCGAGACAGGAACACCGTTCCGCGTCGTATCTCTTCTCACACCTGGTCAGCGCCTGCTTCTCTCGACACCGCAGCCATCGGGCGTGATCGAGATCAGCCGGGAAGGTGACAGCGTGCTTGTTCGCAAACCGAACACGGCCTCGAACTGAACGACTCGTGCGGCTGCCAATCCATGGATGACCATGCAGCAGTAGCAGTCTCAGAAGGAAAAGTGAGACAGGAGATTACCATGAACACCATTTCACGTCGTCACATTCTGGCGGCCAGTGCCGGAGGTCTCTTGACGGCATCCTCACTTGGGAATGCGAAAGCCGGGCCTTCACAGTTCAAGCCGGGAGACGGGGGTTTTGGACGACACGCGATCGAATTGCCTCCGGGCGATAAAGTCGCTTACCACGATCCCAAGGACGTAGCGGCTCTCCCCGATTTCCGCTTCTCGCTCGACGGCAGCGTCCCGAAGGTGACTTCGGGCGGCTGGGCGAAAGAGGCCACCGTCCACCAGTTCTCTATCAGCAAGGGGATTGCCGGCGTGCACATGTTTCTCGAGCCGGGTGCGTCGCGCGAGCTGCACTGGCACGCCATTGCAGCCGAATGGGCGTTCGTCATCGACGGCCGCTGCCAAACCGTGGTTCTCGATCCGTCAGGAGCGAGCGAGATAAACAACTATGGCCCAGGCGACCTCTGGTATTTCCCGAAGGGCCACGGTCACTCGATCCAGACCATTGGCGACAAGCCGTGTCATTTCATCCTGTCGTTCGATAACGGTGCCTTTTCCGAGCACGGCACATTCTCGATCACGGACTGGATCGACGTGACGCCCAAGGACCTGCTCGCACTAAATTTCGGCGTGTCGAAGGACGTATTCGACGCCTTCCCGAAGGGCGAGACTTACATTCAGGCGGGGCCGGTGCTGCCCGCCTCGGAAGCTCTCGATGCGCCCTGGCCTAGAGACTCCACACACAAGTTCAGCCTGCTGCACGATAATCGGGCGGTGCGCGACTTCGATGGCGGCACGTTCCGACTCGCCACCGTCGATGAGTGGCCCGTGTCGAAAACCACGTCGGGGGGCGTGATGGTCATCAAGCCAGGCGCCATGAAGAAGCTGCATTGGAATGTGAACGCCAACGAATGGCACTATTATCTGCGAGGCAAAGCGCAAGTGGCGCTTTTCGGTTCCGGCGGCCGCGGCAAGGTCGCCGAGTTCAATCCGGGAGATGTTGCCTACATTCCGCAGGGCTTTGGCCACGCGATCAAGAACATCGGCGATGACGATCTTGAGATCGTGCAGACCTGGGACAACGGCAAGTTCGAAGAGATAGACCTCACCAGATGGGTGCAATCCAGTCCGCGTTATCTGTTGGGTAACAACTTTGCCGGCGTGCCCGAGACAACGATTACCAAGCTCGAGCAAGCATAGTGCAAGCGGTCACGCCGGCGAATGCGGGCGGGGCCGTGCATTGTGCGAATGGAAGAGGAAGTTTCACATGTCCACCATCCACCTTCAGCGGACGACCACAGCGACGCCGGAGCAGTACGTCGCCGCGCTCACCGATTTCGGGCCTGGTCGCTCGAAGCTGTTTGCCAACAGCGACGATGCGTATCTCAAGGTACATCGTCGGGGCGTCTCGCAGGCCGATGTCACGGAAGGCTCGGGTGGGATCTGGGAGCGCCTGCATTACGACTGGTCCGATCCAAATCGCATCGTGCTCACGACGGCCGACTCCAATGTGTGGGATGGCGCGTCGGGCCACATCTACACCTTCAGACGTCAACCCGACGGCACCACCGAGATCGACGTGGTTGTCGTACGTGACGGCAAGAACCTGATGGGGCGGCTGCTCGGTTTCGTGCTCGGGACCATCGGCCGCGGCGTTTTGGAGAAGGCGTTTGAAAATTCCGTCAAGGCCGTCGAAGCCCAGAACGAAAACGTCAAGCATCCAGAGACGGACTTGTCCGACCTCGCCGCTTGAGGAGTCGGGTAGGGGACAAACTGGGCGAGATGGCCGCCATCACCGTCAAGACGAGAGACATCGCTTAGCCCTATCCCAGCTGCGTTGGTTACCTTTGGCCAGCAAGAAATGACAACATGACAGCATGCGATGCAAAGAATTCCGCCGGTTTCTCGGCCATGATCGTTGCGGTGAGGCAAGGCCGACAATCGTTCACTGTTGCATCACGGCTCGCCTGGCACCGATAGACGACTCAGGAGCTCGGTGATGAGAATCATAGATACAAGCGCACTGTTTGGCTTTGCTCGCAAAACAGCTGAATCAGCAGGCAACTTCGCCAGCGTCTTTCACAACCTGATCATGGACGTGCGCGACAGCTACCGGCCCGAACTGCATTACATGCGCGGCCCAGGGCCAAAATGGCGGGCCAGGCATCAACCCAGGCAAGGCGCCGGTTCTGAAGTCATGCCGTTGGCCGGCTACCATCAGCTGTCGCCGGTGTTCGTAAAACGCCGCAGCTCGGCCGACCACATCCGATAACGGTCGAGGCAACGCAATCATGTTCGTGATACCAGCGTACCTGCTTGCCGTGTCCCTCTTGGTCAGCCTGGCGACAATCTCGAGGGCCAAACCCTCAGTGCGCATCCGCATCTCCGATCGAGCCTCAAATCGGGCTCGTTGGGCGGAAACCCGAGGATGGATGCTGCTTGTGGTCGCCGGCCTTTGCATCGCATTGATGGCTGTCTTGAGCAATTCGGTGCATGCCGGCGTCGTCCTCGAAGAACGCAAATTGCCGATGAAGTTCACTTGGGTCGATTGCCAGCCGAATTGCCGAGGTTGGGTCAGCGCGGCCGGGATCGTGACTGCCGACAGTCCTAAAGATTTTGATGAGTTCGCCCGTGGGCGACAGCTCGGCGGCGCGACCATCGTGCTGGATTCCAGCGGCGGTTCGGTCAACGCTGCGATCGCGCTTGGACGGCGCTTCCGCGAGCTTGGGGCACTGACCACCGTCGGCATCAGCGTCCAGACCCACACCGCCCAGAATGCTCCTTCCAATATGGCGCCCGTCGCCTATTGCGAATCGATGTGCGTGTTCCTGCTGCTGTCGGGCAAGACGCGTTACGTACCCGAGACTGCCCATGTCCGGGTGCATCAGATCTGGCTCGGCGACCGCGCCAATAACGCCAAGGCCGCGACCTACAGCGCAGATGATCTGGTGACCGTGGAACGCGATATCGGGCGGCTCGCCAAATACACCTTCGATATGGGCGGCGCGGGCGATCTGTTGTCGCTGTCGCTGAACGTGCCACCGTGGGAAGATCTGCATGAACTGTCTCGAGATGAATTGCGAATGACCAATCTCGTCACCACCGATATGATTGCTCAGCCGGGCAGTCCCGATGCTGCTGTGGTCGAATTGACACGCAAACCGGTGCAGAGCCGCTTCGTAAGCAGCGCGGTTGCGACCTCTCCGGAGCCGGAAAGCCCCGTCAGGTCGGCTGAAGCTATGAGCCGGACGGGCGGCGTGAGAACGGCGACGAGGCCGCTTGGGCAAGAGTAGTATTAGGTAGCCTTATCTGCGAGCTGCTATCGTCCTGGCCGCCTTCGAACTTCGGTGATCCGTGCCCTTCCACCGTTCGGAAATGCTCCTTTCTATTCCGCCGTCCAGTGAAGCAGGGGCTCTCTGACCCAACCTTCCGGCGAGCGACAGTTGAGGCCCACTCTGCAGGAGCGCGTCATGGAAATTCAGCGGGAGCAACCGACGGCTGCGGATCGCAACGCGCCGTGGCCATATTACGATTTTTGGGGCAAGCATGGCCCAGTGAACCTGCTATCGACTTCCACAGATCGAGGCTGGTCGGGCCTGTCGGCCCAATTGTGCAGTGTCAGCAAAGCCGTGGTCCCATGGAGGACCCCACAATCCGAAATAAGAATTTGCATCGACGTCCGCGGTAATAATTCGTTCATCGCGCGGCGGGCTCCAGGCATCGAAAGTCGGATCGTCGTAAGGCGGGGTATCGTGTGGCTCTCTCCTCCCGGTTTGGAGGACGGGTCGGTTGATATCGCCGAAGATATGAGCGGGGTCTTGCATATCTATCTTCCACTCAGCCATTTCTCGCTGGGCAATTGCGATATCAATGTCGATCCGTCCCTGATCGGCTCGCTGAGTTATGAAAGTGCGTTCGAAGATCCGCTTCTGGCCGAGATCGGATGTGCAATTGCATCGGAATTGCAGAGCCAAACCTCCGCCGGCAGTCTGCTGATTGAGGGCCTCGCATCGTGTCTGGCAGCGAGGTTGATACAAAAATACATCATGGCGTCGACCAACCAGCCCTTTATACCTCTCCCGAGAGGCGGGCTCGATCGACGCAGGCTGCAGCGTGTGATGGAATTTATCGAAGCGAACCTGGAAGGCGATCTCAACCTTGATCTCATGGCGTCGGCTGCTTGCCTGAGCCGATACCACTTCGCACGAGCCTTCAAGCAAGCCGTTGGACAATCTCCCCATCGCTACGTTAGCGCCAGGCGCCTTGACCGCGCGAAAGACCTGTTGATGCAAGCCGATCGATCGTTGGTCGATATCGCACTGGCGCTCAGCTTTTCCGACCAAGCCAGTTTCACACGCGCATTCAGGCAAGCAACAGGTCAGGCGCCAGGTCAGTTTCGTCAGGTATTTGGATCAACAGCGCGTCACTGAGACGAGTTCTTGCGTTGCGGCGTCGACCTGATCTGAGCACGTCGAAATGCGTCCGCTGTGCCGACCTCGATCGCGTCACGCGTTCGACGTTGTCATACCCCGTCCAACACAATCAGAACGTTCCTGAGATGACGCGCTCGGTCATCCCTGCCTTTGCATCGGCCGCAGATCGCGCGCAACAAATGACAAAACGAGAGCAAGCCCTGCAAAGCCTTCGGCTAGTCGCTTCACT
Organism: Bradyrhizobium sp. KZN70725; assembly: GCF_055264925.1. Taxonomy (NCBI): domain Bacteria; kingdom Pseudomonadati; phylum Pseudomonadota; class Alphaproteobacteria; order Hyphomicrobiales; family Nitrobacteraceae; genus Bradyrhizobium; species Bradyrhizobium sp. KZN70725. The sequence continues at coordinate 15,414 of NZ_JBUYWT010000023.1, read as the reverse complement.
AATCTTCAATGCGTTGAATGAGACGCCTGCCGCAGTCGCAGGCCACGCAACGAATGGAGACCGACATGGCCACCGCTGCCGCACCAAAGCCTTCGAAACAGCTTCCGCCGCCGAATAGCGACTTCTTTCAATTCGCCGAATTGCTCTCCGACGAGGAGCGGGCGATCGTCAAGAAGGTACGGACCTACATGGAGACGAAGGTCCAGCCCATCATCAACAAATACTGGGTCGAGGACGCGTTCCCGTTCGAGTTGCTGCCGTCGTACAAGGAGCTGAACATCGCCGGTCTCGGCCTCAATGGTTACGGCTGTGCGGGCGGAAGCCCGTTGCTGTTCGGCCTGGTCGCGATGGAGATCGCACGGACCGATGTTTCGTTCTGTACCTTCCACGGCGTCCACACCGGACTCGCGATGATGTCCATCTACCTCGCGGGCACGGAGGAGCAGAAGCAGAAGTGGCTGCCGCCGATGGCGCGCATGGAAAAGGTCGGCTGCTTCGGGTTGACCGAGCCGTTGGTGGGATCGGGCACCGGTGCGGGTCTCATGACCACGGCCAGGCGTGACGGCGACAGCTGGATCCTCAACGGCCAGAAGCGCTGGATCGGCAACGCGCCGTGGTGCGACGTCTCGATCATCTGGGCGCGTGACGTGGAAGACAACCAGGTCAAGGGTTTCATCGTCGAGAACAAGACGACGCCCGGGTTCAGCGTCGAGAAGATGCAGAACAAGATCGCCCTGAAGGTCGTGCAGAACGGCCAGATCACGATGACCGACTGCCGCGTGCCCGATGCGAATCGTCTGCAGGGCGGCCAAGGAACGTTCCGGGACGCCGCGCTGGTGCTGCGTGGCACCCGGAATGGCAGCGGGTGGGAAATCACCGGCGCGCAGATGGGCGCCTACGAAAACGCCCTCAAATACGCCCAGGAGCGCCTGCAGTTCGGCAAGCCGATCGGCTCGTTCCAGCTCGTTCAGGAGCTTCTCGCGAAGATGCTGGGCAACATCGTTGCGTGTCAAGGCATGCTGGTCCGCGCGGGGCAGCTGGAAACCGAAGGCAAGCTGACGGACGCGCAGGCCGCGGTCGTCAAGGCGTACTGCACGTCCAAGGCGCGCGAGACCGTTGCGTGGGCCCGCGAGCTGATGGGCGGCAACGGGATCCTAGTCGACTACAACGTGGCGCGCTTCTTTGCCGACACCGAGGCCATCTACTCCTACGAAGGCACCTACCAGATGCAGACCCTGATCGTCGGCAAGGCGATCACCGGACTCAGCGCCTTCGTCTGATCACCAGCGAGCGGGCGCAGAATCGCAGTCTGCGCCCTGACAGGAGATGACCATGTCCCCCATGACTATCGCTCTCGTGAACGTTCTCTATGAAAAGAGAAACGGCATTGCCTACGTTACGCTCAATCGCCCCAAGGTGCTCAACGCCCTGGACGCGACGACCTGGGCAGACTTGCGGTCTGCGTTCGAGGACGCCAAGGCCGACAGCTCCCTGCGCGGCGTGATCCTGACTGGCGCCGGTGACAAGGCTTTCGTTGCCGGCGCCGACATCAGCGAACTTGCCCGCGTCGACGCCTACGAGGCGGAAGAGTTCAGCCGCTTCGGCCACGAGGTGCTCAACCTGATTGAAAACCTCGGCAAGCCGGTGATCGCAGCGATCAACGGCTTTGCGCTGGGCGGCGGATGCGAAACGGCGATGGCCTGCACCATCCGCATCGCCGCCGAACACGCCAAATTCGGCCAGCCCGAGGTCAAGCTTGGTCTGCTGCCCGGTGGCGGCGGTACCCAGCGCCTGCCCCGTTTGGTCGGCAAGGGCCGCGCGCTGCAGCTCATTCTCACCGGCGAGACCATCTCGGCGCACGAAGCTTACCGCATAGGCCTGGTCAACGAAGTCGTTCCCGCCGCGAACCTGATTGCACGCGCAGAGGCCGTCCTGAAGCAAATCGCGGCCAACGCGCCGATCGCGGTGAAGTATTCGCTGGATGCGGCCAACAAGGGTCTCGACACCAGCCAAAGCGAAGGTCTTGCGCTGGAAGCCTCGTATTTCGGCATCTGCGCCTCGACGGAAGACAAGCGGGAGGGCACCACCGCCTTCCTCGAGAAACGCGCGCCGGAATTCCAAGGCCGCTGATATTGCACCAGCAAACCCAATCGAACTCAGGAGCCACCAATGGCAAACGACAACATCTTTTCAGGCTTGAAGGTCGTCGACTTCTCGAGCTTCGTCGCCGCACCGGGCGCGGCCGTGATCCTCTCCGACTTCGGCGCCGATGTCATCAAGGTTGAGCCGCCGTACGGGGACACGTGGCGGCGCGGCAACCATACCCCGATCCAGCCGATGTCGGAGGACCCCTATCAGTGGCATCTCGCCAATCGCAACAAGCGCAGCATCGCGCTCAATCTGAAGTCACAGAGCGCGCAGCAGGTTCTCTTCGAACTCGTCAATTGGGCGGACGTGTTCATCGTCAATACGCCGCACCACGCGCGCAAGCAGCTCAAGCTCGAATATGCGGACGTAGCAGGGTGGAATCCGCGCCTGATCTACGCCGATCTCACCGGTTTCGGCGAGAACGGGCCTGATGCCGACCTGCCTGGCTTCGACGTCACAGCGTACTGGGCGCGCAGCGGCCTGCTGTCGTTGACCCGCGATGCCGGCGCACCGCCGACCTGGCCGGTGGGCGGCAGCGGCGACAACGCGACGGCGGTCGGTCTCTACTCGGGGATCGTTACTGCCCTCTACCGGCGCGAACGCACCGGCAAAGGCGCGTATGTTACGACGTCGCTGCTCGCCCAAGGTGTGTGGTCGGCAAGCGTTTCGATCCAGGCGGCGCTTTCCGGCGCCAAGTTTCCCCCACTGCACGACCGCACGCATCCCGCCAACGCGGCGATGAACGTCTATCGTTCCTCTGACGGGATCTGGTTCGTTCTCATCGTCACGCCCGACAAGTTCGTGACCGTCGTCAAGGCGATCGGTCGGGCCGACCTGCTGACCGATCAGCGTTTTTCAAGTCCGGCGCAGATCATGGCGAATATGGCGCCGCTCACGGCCATCTTCGACGAGCTGTTCGGCACACACCCCATGTCGCATTGGCATTCGGTCTTCGCCGGCCTGAACGTCACCTTTGGCGAAGTCCGCGGACCTCAGGAGGTGATCAACGATCCGCAGCTCATGGAGAACGAGATCATCGTCCCGCTCAATGGTGCCGGCGGCAAGCTGACCTCAACCGTATCGAGCCCTATCAAGATCCATGGCGTCGATAAGGTTTCGGCCCGGCGTGCGCCCGATCTCGGTGAGCACACCGAGGAGATTCTCGGCGAGCTCGGCTTCGACGCCAAGAGCATCGAAAGCCTGCGCGAAAGCGATGCCGTTCCGAAAACAAGGGAACGCACGGCCTAGCCGTGCAGAGGCGCTCGAAAGGAAGCCCCCAAGGAAGCCCTCACGGCGTTCCGCGAGAAGTGGCCGCCAATTTCTCCACCAACCTGCCGAAGCCGCGCGCGGCCGAATAGCCAGGCGCAGAAGCGACACCAAAGGACAGTCCATGACCGTACTCCATGCCACGCAAACAAAAACCGCGTCGACCACAACTCGCTCCGGTCGATTGTTCCTCCTCGACTTGAGCGGCGGCCGCGTCCTGTCAATGGATCCGGACGGTTCGCATCCCCAAGTGATCGCCGCCGACTGCCCTCATCCCGACGGCATCGTCGTCGATGTGGTAGCCGGTCACGTCTACTGGACCAATATGGGCGTCCCCGCGCTGAACGACGGCTCCATCGAACGCGCCGATATCGACGGAAGCAATCGCAGGTTCATCGTTTCGCCCGGTGGCACGTTCACGCCAAAGCAGCTCCATCTCGATAAGGCGAACGGCAAGCTCTACTGGTCCGATCGCGAAGGGATGCGGGTCATGCGTTCGAATCTCGATGGTTCGCAGATCGAGACGCTGGTCCAGACGGGGGAGGGCGAAAATGACCGGCGTGATCAGACCAGATGGTGCGTTGGAATCACCGTCGATCCGGCACGGGGACAGATCTACTGGACGCAAAAAGGCGGTGACAACGCGGAAGTCGGGCGCATCCTGCGCGCCGGGATCGATATCCCGAAGGGCGAGACGGCAGTTGATCGGAGCGACGTCGAGGTCTTCTTCAACGGCCTTCCCGAGCCGATCGACCTCGAGCTCGATCTCGAACATCGTGTTCTTTACTGGACCGACCGCGGCAATCCTCCGCGGGGCAACACGGTGAACCGCGCGCCTGTCGACGCGAAGCCCGCGCAAAACGCGCCGCAGATCGTGGTCTCGGACCTGATGGAAGGTATCGGCATCGCGCTCGATGTTCCGGGCAACCGCATGTTCGTGACTGATTTTGCCGGTTCGCTCTATGCGGCGACGCTCGACGGGACCGAGAAGCGGATGCTGCTAGCTGCCCAAGGAAATCTCACCGGCGTCGCATACGTCGAAATGCCCTGAAAGGAAAATGACAATGTCCGACACCAAGCCATTTCAGAAGATCGCGATTATCGGTACTGGCGTGATCGGTGCAAGCTGGGCCGCGCAGTTCCTCGCCAAGGGGATGGATGTCGTCGCGACTGACGTCGCGCCTGATGCAGAGGTGTCGCTGCGACGCTTCGTGAAGGCTGCCTGGCCTGCGCTCGAGCGATTGGGCCTGGCTCCTGGCGCATCGCAGTCTCGTCTGGCCTTCTGTCCTGACCTGCGGACCGCCGTGACCGGTGTGGACCTCGTTCAGGAAAACGGGCCCGAGCGCATCGATTTCAAGAAGAAGCTGTATCGCGAGCTGGATGAATTGCTGCCGGCCGACGTGATTATCGCGTCGAGCTCGTCAGGCCTCACCATGAGCGAGATCCAGTCCGATTGTCGCCTGCATCCTGAGCGCTGCGTCATCGGTCATCCGTTCAATCCGCCGCATCTGATTCCGTTGGTCGAGATCGTCGGGGGGGCAAAAACCTCGGAGGAGACGATCCGGCGCGCGACGGAGTTCTACACCGCGATCGGCAAGCAGACTGTGCGGCTCAACAAAGAGGTTCCTGGCCACGTCGCCAATCGTCTCCAGGCCGCGCTCGCGCGAGAGGTCTACTATCTCGTAGATGAGGGAGTTGTCAGTGTCGCCGATGTCGATACGGCGCTTTCCTGGGGTCCTGGTCTGCGCTGGGGCATCATGGGCAACGTGATGCTCAACCACCTCGGCGGCGGCTCCGGCGGCATCGAGCATATGTTGCAGCAGTTCACCGGACCTCTCACGGCCTGGTGGAAGGTTTTGGGATCGCCCACGCTGACGCCCGAGCTCAAGAAGAAGCTCATCGACGGCGTCCATGCCGAAGTCGGATCGCGCACTATCGAAGAGCTCGAAGCCGAACGGGACGAGATCCTGCTTGGTCTCCTCGAGCTACGCACCAGGCGTGCAGAAGCCCCGCGCGATGTCGCAGCAGAATAGCGAGGCGGCACAAAATCCTTGCGCCGGCGAAACCGTGAAGTCCATCGACAACTCTCTCGCTTGAGGGATCGACCACCATGAACACGTCCACGATTCCATTGTCGCGCTTCCGGCTGACTTCGCGGTCTGGCTGGGCAGAGCGACTGCCATGTTTCATAAGTCTGGCCAAGCCGCGCGTCATGGCGCTCTCGCTGTTCACCGCGTTCGTCGGATTGATGGTTGCACCGATGCGCCCGGAACTATTTCCTGGCGTCATCGCAATCCTGGCTATCGCAGCCGGGGCCGGGGCCGCCGGCGCACTGAATATGTGGTACGACGCCGACATCGACGCGGTCATGGCGCGCACCGCGATGCGGCCTATTCCCCGCGGTCAAGTCTCGAAAACCGAGGCGCTTATCTTCGGACTCGTGCTCGGCGTTATCGCGGTGGCAGCTCTCGCGGCGGTAACAAACCTGGGGGCGGCCGCGCTGCTGGCTGGCACCATCCTCTTCTATGTCGTCGTGTACACGGCGTGGCTGAAGCGGGCGACACAACAGAACATCGTCATCGGTGGTGCCGCCGGAGCGCTTCCACCCTTGATCGGATGGGCCGCTGCGACCGGCCAAGTCGGGCTCGAACCGCTCGCGCTTTCCCTCATCATCTTTCTCTGGACGCCGCCGCATTTCTGGGCGCTCGCGATCAATCGCACCGATGACTATGCGCGTGCGGGTGTTCCCATGCTGCCGGTTGTCGCAGGACGGACGGCAACAACGCGTCAGGTCCTGGTCTACAGCGGCCTCCTCGTTCTCGCGTCGGCGCTGCCCGTGGGACTCGGCTTTGCAGGTATGATCTTTGGCGGGATCGTCGCCATCTGCGGCGCGGTTTTTCTCTTGCTCGCACTTCAGCTGAACAGGAGCGCTGCGGCCGACCGCCGCGCGGCTCACAGGCTGTTCGCCTTCTCCATCGCCTATCTGTTCCTGCTGTTTGCAGCGCTTCTGGTCGACCACAACAGTGGTGCATTCACGCCGAAGCGGTTGTCGCATGATGACCGGGGAAGCGCGTTCTCGTTTGCCGCGCGACAACCGAACACCGCGCGCAGTGAACGCACCTTCAAGGTCAGCGAGGTCTGATATGCGATACGGTTCGCTTACCCTGGTGCTGCTGACGGCCGCGACACTCGCCGGTTGCGACGGCGTGCTCGATCCGAAGGGACCCGTTGCCCTCGCCGAGCGGCAAATTCTGTTCAACGCGACCGGCATCATGCTGGCGATCGTGATTCCGGTCGCTATTGCGACGCTCGCCGTTGCCTTCTGGTTCCGTGCATCCAACGAGCGGGCGCGCTATCGGCCGGATTTCATCGATTCCGGCCGCATCGAGATACTGGTCTGGTCGATCCCGCTGATGACCGTGCTGCTTGTCGGCACCGTGGCCTGGATCGGTGCATACGATCTCGATCCGCCCAAGCCAATTACCGCCTCCACCAAGCCGCTGAAGATTCAAGTCGTTTCGCTCGACTGGAAGTGGCTGTTCATCTATCCGGAGCAGGGCATCGCGAGCGTCAATCATCTGACGATCCCGGTCGGCACGCCGGTCAGCTTCGAACTAACGTCCTCGGGAGTGATGAACAGCTTTTTCGTGCCGCAACTCGCTGGCCAGATTTACACCATGGCCGGAATGGTGACGCGCCTGAATCTGCTGGCTGACCATCCCGGCACATATCGCGGGATGTCGGCGAATTACAGCGGCGCGGGCTTCTCCGACATGGTCTTCAAGGTCGACGCGGTGGCGCCCGAAAGCTTTGCGCAATGGGCCGCTGCGGCGCGCAGCGCCGGACCCGTGCTCGACGCGCAAGCTTACGGCGGTCTGGTTCGTCCGAGCAGGGCGGTTGCGCCCTTTACGTATCGGTCGGTCGTCGACGGCCTGTTTGCCAACGTCATGAATGTCGCGATGCAGCCGGCCCCCGGTCTCTGTGTCGCTTATCCCAAATCCATGAGGGCAGAACGATGAACCTGTTGGGCAAACTCGACTGGAGCGCCATTCCTTTTCATGAACCGATCATCATGGGCACGGTCGTGAGCGTCGGCGCCGTCGTCCTGGCGGCTCTGGCGTGGATCACCGTCAGGGGATACTGGCCGTATCTCTGGCGGGAATGGATCACATCGGTCGATCACAAGCGGATCGGCGTGATGTATATCGTGCTAGCGCTGCTCATGCTCGTGCGCGGCTTCGCGGACGGAATCATGATGCGCACGCAGCAGGCGGTCGCCGCCGGCGGCGCGCAGGGATATCTGCCGCCCGAGCATTTCGACCAGATCTTCTCGGCGCACGGCACCATCATGATCTTCTTCGTGGCGATGCCGTTCGTGATCGGGCTGATGAATTTCGCAGTGCCCTTGCAGCTCGGTGTCCGCGACGTGGCGTTTCCCACGATGAATTCCGCGAGCCTTTGGTTGACGGCGACGGGAATCCTGCTGATCAACGTCTCGCTCTTTGTCGGTGAGTTCGCAAAGACCGGCTGGGTCGCCTATCCGCCGCTCAGCGAGCTGCAGTTCTCGCCGGGCGTCGGCGTCGACTACTATCTCTGGTCCCTGCAAATCGCGGGCATTGGGACCTTGTTGAGCGGCGTCAACTTCGTCACCACGATCCTGAAGATGCGGGCCCCGGGCATGAGCTATATGCGTATGCCGGTGTTCTGCTGGACTGCGCTCGCCTCGAATCTGCTGATTGTGGCCGCTTTCCCCGTGCTCACCGCGCTGTTCGCAATGTTGTTGCTCGATCGCTACCTCGACTTTCACTTCTTTACGCTGGATGCCGGCGGCAACGCGATGATGTACGTGAACCTGTTCTGGGTCTGGGGCCACCCCGAAGTCTATATCCTAGTCCTGCCGGCATTTGGCATCTACTCTGAGGTGAGCGCGACATTTTCCGAAAAGACGCTGTTCGGATATCGGTCGATGGTCGGTGCGACCCTGGCGATCTGCGTGCTCTCCTACACCGTGTGGCTGCACCACTTCTTCACCATGGGCGCGAGCGCCGGCGTGAACGCCTTCTTCGGCATCACCAGCATGATTATCGGGGTGCCGACCGGCGTCAAAGTCTTCAATTGGCTGTTCACGATGTACGGCGGTCGCGTCCGGTTCACCGTGCCGGTGCTCTGGACGATCGGCTTCATGGTGACGTTCGTCTTCGGAGGCTTGACCGGAGTCCTGCTGGCGTTGCCGGCGGTCGACTGGCAGGTGCACAACTCTGTCTTCCTGGTCGCCCATTTCCATCACGTCATCGTGCCGGGTGTCCTGTTCGGCGCCATCGCCGGCTACAATTACTGGTTTCCCAAGGCATTCGGCTTCAGGCTCGATGAGCGCTGGGGCGTCGCCGCGTTCTGGTGCTGGTTTATCGGCTTTCACCTCGCTTTCATGCCGCTCTACGTGACCGGCCTGATGGGCATGACCCGCCGCCTGCAGCATTATGATGTGCTCGCCTGGCAGCCGTGGCTGCTGGTTGCCGAAGCCGGCGCGGTCATCGTGATGCTCGGCATCATCTGTCAGGTGGTCCAGCTCGTGGTGTCCATTCGCCACCGTGAACAACTGCGCGATACGACGGGCGATCCTTGGAACGGCCGTACCCTGGAATGGGCCACCACATCGCCGCCACCGGCCTGGAATTTCGCGGCGTTGCCTCGCGTCGATGGCATCGATGCGTTCTGGGCAAAGAAGCAGCGCGTGCTCGCGAAGCAGGAACTGCCAGGCAGGCAGCGCAGGTATGAGCCAGTCGAAATGCCGAAGAGCAGTCCGGCTGGTTTCGCGACCGCGTTCTTCGCAGTGATCATCGGCTTCGCCCTGATCTGGCACATCTGGTGGATGGCAGGCGTCGGGCTTCTCGGCGCGACCATAACGTGGCTCGCCTTCATGTTCCGCACGGAGGACGAAGTCGAGATCCCAGCGGAGCAGCTTGGCCGGTTCGATCGGACGCATTCGGCGGAGGTAACGCTATGAACGTCCTGGTTGAGGTAGAATCTGTCCGCCAAGCTGAGCTGCTCGATGTCAGCGAGGCGGGTCCCGCGCCCAAGCGAATCATCGCTGGCTTTGGGTTCTGGATCTTCCTGCTTAGCGACATCGTGATGTTCTCGGCGCTGTTTGCGAGCTATGCCGTACTCGCAAAAGCGAGTGCGGGCGGTCCGACCGGCGCCGAGCTGTTCGATCTCCGCAACGCCGGGATGGAGACTGCGTTTCTCCTGCTCTCCAGTTACAGCTGCGGACTGATGTCGCTGGCCGTCAATTCGCGCCACCAACTCGGCACCGTCTTCGGCGCTGTAGTGACATTCCTGCTGGGTGCGGCATTTCTCAATCTCGAGCTACGCGAATTCCAGGAGATGATTGCGGTGGGGGCGTCCCCTCAACGCAGCGCCTTTCTTTCCGCTTTTTTCACCCTGGTCGGCTGTCACGGGCTGCATGTGGCGGTCGGGCTGGTCTGGCTCGTTCTCATGATGTTTCAGCTGTCGCTGCGGGGTTTCCAGCAGGTCGTGGTGCGTCGCTTGCACTGCTTCTCCCTGTTCTGGCATGCGCTCGACATCATCTGGGTCCTGATATTCACGATTGTCTACTTGATGGGAGTCCTGCCATGACCGACACGCGTTGGGATGTTGCACCGGGAGACCGGCCGGCGATTCCGGCCTCGGAGCGAAGCGTATCTTCCGGCTTGCTCGTATACACGATCGGCTTGCTGCTGGCGGCTATCCTGACGGCCACGTCGTTCTGGGTGGCAAATACCTCGGCGATCTGGGCGCCCGGCGTGCCGGCCGGACTGGCGGTCCTCGCCATTGCCCAGATGGGCGTGCACCTTGTCTTCTTTCTTCACATCACGACGGGGCTGGACAGCACCCACAATGTGCTGGCGCTCGCATTTGGCGTGCTCATCGTCTTCCTGGTTCTCGCAGGCTCTCTGGTGATCATGGCCAACTTGAACGAGAACATGATGGCGCATGGCGAGATGATGAATCTGCAAACGCAGCGCTGAATCACATGGACGCCTCCATCATCTCTGCACTCGCGGCCCTCTCCGGTGCAACGATTGGCGGCCTGACGAGCGGGGTGGCCAATTGGCTGAACCACCGTAGCCAGGTCCGCGCGCAATGGCTGCTTCACGAGAAGAATCGGCGACAGATCCTCTATCGGGATTTCATCGAGGAAGCGGCGAGATGTCACATCGATGCGCTTCAGCATCATGAGGTCAGCGACGGCGCCCCCGGACTGGTTGCCCTGTACGCAAAGCTCAACAGGATGCGCGTGCTGTCTTCCAAGCCGGTCGTGCGGAGCGCTGAGCACATCGCCAAGACGATCATGGATACCTATCTGGAGCCGGACAAGAGTTTCGACGAACTGCGTGACATGGCAAAATGCGGATCCATCGATCTGCTGCGCGAATTCAGCGAGGCCTGCCGCGACGAATTCGACGAGATACGCGAGCGCCAGCTCTGACCGCGGTACCGCGCATCGCGGACCCATCTTCGTGCAGTCGTAGGGCCGTTGAGGACTGCCGTCGCGCCGTCCAGGCCGCTCTCACTTCAAGCGTCGCGGACGCATCGGCCGGATACACCGGCCGCCGCCGACAGCAACCCATGACAAAATAGCGGCAACCAGAGCAAAGCCACGTCCGGGAAAATGCCGCATAACACAGGCCAAGGCGAGTTGATCTCGCATCGCAGGTTCGACGGAAGGCACCATGACGTTGCAGATTTCACGACGAGGCAAGGAATATCTGAAAACGGCGCAGACCTTGCTCCATTCCGCCAATGCCGTGAACGATCGAGAGGTTGCGGATCAGCTCAAGGCGCTTGCCGACATGTACGAGCGGCGAGCGCAGCAAGCTTCGCATGCCGATGCGGCGAAGGCCTTGGCTCGTCCGTCCACCGCCGCCGCGACACCGTTCGAAGGAGATCGGACATGACCCAGGTATTTTTCCACCGCTCCACGGCGAAAAAGGTTTTCCTCGATCAACACGGCACCGTGGTGAACGATCTCGCCGAGGCGCACGATCATGCGACCCGCCTCGTGCAATCCTTCACCAACGAGCACAGCCTCGAGGATTGGCGTGACTGGGTCCTGCATGTCAGTGACGACCAGGGCGATGAGCTCTTCGTGGTCCCTTTCGCCTTCGTACTTGGAAAACCACATTGAGGTCAGCATGCGCGCAATAGGATCGCGGAAAGTGCCGCTTGGTGAAATGGTGAACGAACTCGCGTGCAGACTGAGCAAGCTTATGGCGAGGGCTCATGATCGGTATCGGCCCGTCATTACATGCGTGGCCCGGGGCCAAAATGGTTCGCCAAACATGGGACATCTGCATCTGTCACGATGAGCTGAAGGCAGCTTGGGCTCCCGGCGCGTGTCTCCCCCTGTCCCTCGCCGGGCTTCCCCGCGGCCGGTCCTTTTCCCTCCCGAGGACCGGCCGCCCCTTTCGGGGCCTGACGCGCCACGGCGGACCGGATGGGCTCGGCGGCTCTTTGAGTAGGCGAAGTCCCAATCGTTGAGCAAAACCAGGCGAAGATCCGCGATGACCTATGATCATTTCTTTTCTGCGGCGCTAACTCGGCTGCACGCCGAACGACGCTACCGCGTGTTTGCCGATCTCGAGCGCATTGCCGGACGTTTTCCGCGCGCAGTATGGCATTCTCCAGATGGCCCACGGCCGGTCGTGATCTGGTGCTCGAACGACTATCTCGGCATGGGTCAACATCCGAAGGTGATCGGCGCAATGATCGAAACCGCGACCCGCATGGGCGCTGGCGCGGGCGGAACCCGTAACATTTCGGGCACCAATCATCCACTGGTCGAATTGGAGCGCGAGATAGCCAATCTGCACGGCAAGGAGGCCGCGCTGGTCTTCACCTCGGGGTATGTGTCCAACCAGGCCGGCATCGCGACGATCGCCAAACTGCTGCCGAACTGCCTGATCCTCTCTGACGCCTGGAACCACAATTCGATGATCGAAGGCGTGCGGGGGGCTGGCGCGGAAAAGAAGATCTGGCGTCATAATGACGTCGATCATCTCGAAGAATTGCTGGGGGCGGAGGCACCCGAGCGGCCGAAGCTGATCGTATTCGAAGCTCTCTACTCGATGGATGGCGACATCGCGCCGGTGAAGCGCATCTGCCAGCTCGCGGAGCGCTACAACGCCATGACCTACATTGACGAGGTTCATTCGGCCGGCATGTACGGCCGCGGTGGCGCCGGCATCGCCGAGCAAGAAGGTGCGTTGCATCGCATCGACGTCGTCGAGGGCACCCTGGCCAAGGCATTCGGCTGCCTGGGAGGCTACATCGCTGCGAACGCCGATATCATCGATGCGGTGCGCTCTTACGCGCCGGGTTTCATCTTCACCACCGCGCTGCCGCCGCCGGTTTGCGCCGCTGCTACCGCATCGATCCGGCATCTCAAGTCTTCGCAATGGGAGCGCGACCGCCACCAGGAGCGCGCGGCGCGGGTAAAGTCCGTGCTCAAAGCAGTGGGCCTGCCGGTAATGCCCAGTGAGACGCACATTGTCCCGGTGATGGTGGGTGATCCGGAGAAGTGCAAAGAGGCGAGCGATCTCCTGCTCGCAGAGCACGGCATTTATGTCCAGCCGATCAACTATCCCACCGTCCCGCGTGGCTCCGAGCGCCTCCGCATCACGCCGACTCCCTATCACGATGACAAGCTGATTGACGCGCTTGGTGAGGCGTTGACCGATACATGGGGCCGGGTCGGATTGCCGCGGCGCCACCATGCGCTCGCGGCAGAATGATAAGCTGTGCATGCCGCATCGGCCACGGCCGCCGGATCGGCAAACCGCATTGAGGCAAGATTTTCGACGAAGCAAACGACGAAAACAATGGAGCACACAATGAGAAACCTTTTCACATCAGCGATAGCCGCCGGTTGCCTGGTCGTCTTCGTATCGGCCGCACAAGCTCGCTCGGCATATGACGGGTCTTGGGACCTTCTCTTCGTGACGCAGCGAGGCGCGTGCGACCCGACCTATAATTTCTCCGTCAACATCACCGACGGCATCGTCACGCATCCCAACCTCGTGAAGTTCAGGGGCAAAGTGGTGCGTTCGGGCGTCGTCCACGCGTCTGTGACCGTTCAGGATAAATATGCGACCGGCTCGGGCCGGCTCTCGAGCAATTCCGGTCGCGGGACATGGAGCGGCTATTCGGGAGGCGCGCGTTGCTCAGGATACTGGACGGCTCAGCGGAACTGACGAATAAGCGCGGTGGGGCCGCCCGGGCTGATCGGAAAACGGAGTGTTCACGTGAAGACAGCAATCACGGAACTGTTCGGCATCCAGCATCCTATCATCCAGGGCGGCATGCATTTCGTCGGTTTTGCTGAACTTGCGTCCGCGGTGTCGAATGCCGGCGGTCTTGGTATGATCACGGGGCTGACCCAGAAAACGCCGGAGCTTCTGGCGAAGGAAATCGCGCGCTGTCGCGGCATGACGGACAAGCCGTTCGGCGTTAACCTCACCTTCCTGCCGAGCTTCACTGCGCCGCCTTATCCGGAATACATCGCCGCGATCAGGGAAGGCGGCGTCAAGGCCGTGGAGACAGCGGGCCGCAGCCCCGAGCAATACATGCCGGCACTGAAGGCGACTGGCATCAAGGTGATCCACAAATGCACCTCCGTTCGGCATTCGCTCAAGGCCGAGCAGATCGGCTGTGACGCCGTCAGCGTCGACGGTTTCGAGTGTGGCGGTCATCCCGGCGAGGATGACATCCCGAACATGATTCTACTGCCGCGCGCAGCGGACGAACTGAAGATCCCCTTCGTGGCCTCCGGCGGCATGTCGGACGCGCGCAGCCTGGTCGCCGCGCTGTCGATGGGCGCGGCCGGCATGAACATGGGTACGCGCTTCATCGCCACCAAGGAAGCGCCGGTCCATGACAACGTGAAGCACGCGTTGGTCAGGGCGACCGAGTTCGATACGGTGCTGGTGATGCGCGCGCTTCGCAACACCGAACGTGTGCTGCGGAACAAAGGCGTCGACGAGCTTCTCCAGATCGAGCGTGCGAAGGGCGCGTCGCTGAAGATCGAGGACATCCATGCACAGGTCGCAGGCATCTACCCCAAGGTGATGATCAACGGTCAGATGGATGCCGGCGCATGGAGCTGCGGCATGGTAGTCGGCCTGATCCACGACATCCCGACAGTCAAGGAACTGATCGACCGCATCATGCGCGAGGCCGAGCAGATTATCCGCGGTCGGCTGACCGGCCTTGTTGACGGTACCGTTGACACCAAACCAACCCGCAAGGTTGTCCGAGGAGAGAGCGCTTCGTCAGCTCTAAGGATTTGTGCTTGGAAATCAACGCGGAAACATCTTCCTAAATGATTGAGTGGGAGTAGGGCGGCCGGCTGCTATCGCGCAGTTTGGCGTAGTTTTGGTGAAGCTGTTCTCACTCCTCTCATATACGAGCGCTGGTCCGAGTTGTGGCCTCTACTTAACCCCGCTCGGTGTCTGAATTCCACCGCGTTTCCACGAACAGAGTATTGTGGCGCACTATAGCGTGCAGAGTGGCCGGAGCCTGCGAGGCGAAGCCTCAGTTTGAGGGATCGGCAGCAGTTGGAGCGAAGCGGACATCCGGGCCGACGGCAGCAACGGGCCAGAAGCATGTCGGTCATCAGTCTGGTGTCAATCACGGACCGGCGCTTCTACTTCGGCTCGAGGTGCAGCGATTGGGCCATTGCGCACTCATCGAAATGAAGCACGAACCTCATCGATAGTCAGCTTTGGGTTCTGCAGATGAGGAAAGTGCCCAATGCCGGGGAGGAGCGTGAGTTCTGCGTGGATACTTTCGGCGAACTCAAGGCCCATCTCTTTCTTGATGTAGAGGTCCTTCGTAAGCATGCGGCGTAGGCCGCGGGCGGGCTGGTTTGTCCGGTTAGCGGCTAAACCTCGGGCTTTTCGGCCTTCGGCTTAACGATCGCCGCGAGTACCTGGCGGCGTTCTT
>NZ_JBUYWT010000022.1:0-133026 GCF_055264925.1 Bradyrhizobium sp. KZN70725 | reverse complement strand
GCGCGGACGTATCGTCACCGTGGTCGACATGCGCGCCCGGCTCGGGCTGCCGAAGGCCGACGACGGTAAGCCTCCGATGGCGGTCGGCGTCGACCAGCGCGGCGAATCCTACGGCCTGTTGATCGACCAGATCGGCGAGGTGCTGCGGCTCTCCGAAAACAGCCGCGAGGACAACCCGGTCAACCTCGATCCCCGCATGGCCAAGCTCGCCGGCGGCGTCCACCGCCTCGACGGCCAGCTCATGGTCGTCCTCGATATCGATCGCGTGCTCGAACTGGTGCCCAAAACAGCTGCTGCAGCGTAACACTCCACCGCGGAGACGGTGGATTCCACAAGGAGGCCAACACATGAAGACATGTCTCGTCGTCGACGATTCCGGCGTGGTGCGAAAGATCGCGCGCCGCATTCTGGAAGGAATGGAGTTCACGGTCATCGAGGCCGAGGACGGCGCGGTCGCGCTCGAAGCCTGCAAGCGCGCGCTGCCGGATGCCGTGCTGCTCGACTGGAACATGCCTGTGATGGACGGTTTCGAATTCCTCGTGCAGCTCCGCCGCATGCCCGGCGGCGATCAGCCCAAGGTCGTGTTCTGCACCACCGAGAACGGCATCGACCACATCTCGCGGGCGCTGCATGCCGGCGCCAACGAATACATCATGAAGCCGTTCGACAAGGACATCGTGATCGCGAAATTCCAGGAAGTGGGCCTGCTGGCGCTCGACGCGTCGGCCGAAGCCTGACACCCAGTTTCACCATTCAGTCCCTTGTGAGGCTCCCGTGACGCCCCCCGACTACGAGTATCTGCGTAAGCTCCTGAAGGACCAGTCCGGTCTCGATCTGTCCGCGGACAAGCAATATCTGATCGAGAGCCGCCTGCTTCCGCTGGCGCGCAAAAGCGGCCTGTCCGGCATTCCCGACCTTGTCGCCAAGATCAAGGCGGGCTCGTCCACGCACACCGTCCAAGTGGTCGAGGCCATGACCACCAACGAGACGTTCTTCTTCCGCGACAAGGTGCCGTTCGAGCACTTCCGCGACACCATCATGCCGGAGGTGCTGAAGGCACGCGCCGCGCGCCGCAGCGTCCGGATCTGGTGCGCCGCCGGCTCGACCGGCCAGGAGCCCTATTCGCTGGCGATGTGCCTGAAGGAAATGGGCGCGGCGCTTGCCGGATGGCGCGTCGAGATCATCGCGACCGATCTGTCGCAGGAGGTGTTGGAGAAGTCGAAGGCCGGCATTTACAGCCAGTTCGAGGTGCAGCGCGGGCTGCCGATCCAGATGCTGGTCAAGTACTTCAAGCAGTCGGGTGAATTCTGGCAGGTCAATCCCGAGTTGCGCGCGATGGTCCAGCACCGCCAGCTCAATCTGCTGCACGATTTCTCCCAGCTCGGCACGTTCGACGTGATCTTCTGCCGCAACGTGCTGATCTATTTCGATCAGGACACCAAGATCAGCATCTTCAACCGTCTCGCCCGGTTGATGGAGGCCGACGGCTTCCTGGTGCTGGGCGCCGCCGAAACCGTGGTCGGCCTGACCGACACGTTCAAGCCGATTCCCGAGCGGCGCGGCCTGTACCGGCCGAGCGGGGTGCGGGCCGGGCTCGCCATGCCGAAGCCTGCCATGGCGGTCGGATATTGAGCGATGACCGAGGACGGCAAATCCATTGAGCGGGTCACCTTCAGCCGGGGTGTCGATGTCTGCATCATGGCCATCGACGGCACCTGGCGGCGCGACTGCCAGCTCAATGCCATCTCCGACACCGATGCCTCGCTGACCGTCGAAGGTTCCATTCAGGGGCTCAACCTGAAGGAGTTTTTCCTCCTGCTGTCCTCGACCGGACTTGCCTATCGCCGTTGCGAACTGGTCCGCGTCAACGGCACCGAAATGGACGTCAGTTTCCTCAAGGGCAAGCCGAGCAAACGCCGATCGGCCGCGGACGAAGAGCGGGCCAGGGCCTGACGTCAAGAAGGCCTATCCGACCGGGCGGGCAAGGCCCGCGGCCAATCCGGACGATGCGTGGAACGGATCGTCGCCTGATGGGTTGGGCGTCGTCGGGACAATCGAGGTGATTGGGCCGAACCCGTCGGTGGCGGCGGGTCAGTTCAGCAGACGCGCTGCTGCCCCGGAATCGCGCAGGCGGTCGAGCGTCGTGCCGAGGCCGGCATCGCATGTCTTCAGGGCGGTGGATGCTGTGAGATAGCGCGGGGTAACGTCGTCGAGAACGACGGTGTCGACGTCGGCCTGCCGCGCGGCCAGCACGGCCTCGCGCGCGCTCGCCGCTTCGATCAGCCGCAGGCTCGCCTGGACATGGCCAATCAGCGCGACCAGGTCCGTCACGATCAGACCGTAGGGATCATGGCCCTCGTCCAAGCGCGCTGCAACGCGGTCCGACGCTGCATTTTCCATGCATGTTTCTCCACTGCCCCCCACTTTTAGGGAACGCGGTGCTACTTGTGCGTTAAGCGGACGTCCCGTACAAATACGGGTCCATTGATCGAGATGGTCGAGTTAGTTCTTGTGCGGTCAGGGCAGCACGCTTCACCACTGATGGACGATGCATATGGTTGAAAATGGCGCTCCGCGCGGGGAAATCTTTGTAGTCGACGACGATCCTGCCGTTCGCGAGACGCTTTCAGTGGTCCTGTCGACCGCTGGTTACAAGGTGATCTGCTTTGCGGACGGCGCGGCGTTGCTCGCGGTGGCGCGCAGCAGGACGCCAGCCTGCATCCTGCTCGACGTGCATATCCCCGGCAAATCCGGCCTCGATATCCTGAGAGAGCTGCATGGCGAGGATTATCCGGCGCCGATCTTCATGATCTCCGGTCAGGGTGACATCGCGATGGCGGTCAGCGCCATCAAGAACGGCGCGCTCGACTTCATCGAGAAGCCGTTCCGCGGCAACGAGATCGTGAGCCGTCTGAACGAGGCGATCGACGCCTACACCAGGCGCCAGGCCGAGACCTCCGCGTCGCGGATCGCCGCGCTGCACTTCCCGGGTCGCGAGCCGCTGACCCGCCGCGAGCGCGAGGTGCTCGAGCAGTTCACCGCGGGCGCCTCCAACAAGGAAGCCGGGCGCCACCTCGGGATCAGTCCGCGCACGATCGAGGATCACCGCGCCAACATCATGAAGAAGCTCGGCGCGCGCAACGCCGCCGATCTGGTCCGCATCGTGATGACGGCGCAGCAAAAATAACCTAGGGCCGGTTTACGTTCCGATTGCCACATTGCGGAGCGTGTGCGGCGCACGTTCAGCGAACGGCACGTCTGCGCCGGGGGCGGGACGACATGTCAGAAAATCGAGTATATGCCTGACGCAGGGCAAGCGCGCCGGAACCGCGCGCGTGCGAGCAATGTCGAGACCCATGGCGATGACGAAGAAGAACAAGACCCCGGATCAATTGCGCAGCGCGCGCTGGTTTGCGCCCGATGATTTGCGCGCCTTCGGCCACAGGTCGCGGGCAATGCAGATGGGTTACGCGCCGGAGGAGTGGCGCGACCGCCCGGTGATCGCGATCATCAACACCTGGTCGGATGCGCAGCCCTGCCACATGCATTTCAAGAGCCGGGTCGACGACGTCAAGCGCGGCGTGCTGATGGCCGGCGGTTTTCCGCTCGAGCTGCCGGCGCTGTCGCTGTCGGAATCGCTGTTGAAGCCGACCACGATGCTCTACCGCAACATGCTGGCGATGGACGCCGAGGAACTGCTGCGCGGCCATCCGGTCGACGGCGTGGTACTGATGGGCGGCTGCGACAAGACCACGCCCGGCCTGCTGCTCGGGGCCACCAGCATGAACCTGCCGGCGATCTACCTGCCTGCCGGACCGATGCTGCGCGGCAACTGGAAGGGCCGCACGCTGGGCTCCGGCTCGGACGCCTGGAAATACTGGGACGAGCGCCGCGCCGGCAAGATCTCCGACAGGGACTGGGTCGACATGGAGGCCGGCATCGCCCGAAGCTACGGCACCTGCATGACCATGGGCACGGCCTCGACGATGACCGCGATCGCGGAGGCCATCGGCATGACGCTGCCGGGCGCCTCGTCGATCCCCGCGGCCGACGCCAACCACATCCGCATGAGTTCGGAGGCCGGCCGTCGCATCGTCGAGATGGTGTGGGAGGATCTTACGCCGCAGAAGATCCAGACCCGCAAGGCCTTCGAGAACGCGATCACGGTCGCGATGGCGATGGGCTGTTCGACCAACGCCATCATTCACCTGATCGCGCAGGCGCGCCGCGCCGGCCAGGACATTTCGCTGGACGATTTCGAGATCGCGAGCCGCAAGGTTCCTGTGATCGCCAATGTGCGGCCGAGCGGCGACCTCTATCTGATGGAGGATTTCTTCTATGCCGGCGGGCTGCCCGGCCTGATGAACCGCATCAAGCCGCATCTGCATCTCGACTGCATGACCGTGTCAGGCAGGACGCTTGGCGAGAACATCGATGGCGCCGAGGTGCACAATGACGACGTCATCCGCACCGTCGACAACCCGATCTACAAGGAGGGCGCACTCGCGGTGTTGAAGGGCAATCTCGCGCCCGATGGCTGCGTCATCAAGCCAAGCGCCTGCGATCCGCGTTTCCTCAAGCACACCGGGCCTGCGCTGGTGTTCGACGACTATCCGTCGATGAAGAAGGCGGTCGATGATCCCGATCTCGACGTCACGGCCGATCACGTGCTGATCCTGCGCAATGCCGGTCCGCAGGGCGGGCCGGGCATGCCGGAATGGGGCATGCTGCCGATCCCGACCAAGCTGGTGAAGCAGGGCGTGCGCGACATGGTGCGGCTGTCGGACGCGCGGATGAGCGGCACCAGCTACGGCGCCTGCATCCTGCACGTCTCGCCGGAATCCTATATCGGCGGCCCGCTGGCGCTGGTGAGGAACGGCGACCGCATCACGCTCGACGTCGCCGCGCGCACCATCAATCTCGATGTGCCGGAGGCGGAGCTGGCCAGGCGCCGCGCCGAATGGAAACAGCCCGAGCAGCGCTTCGAGCGCGGCTATGGCTGGATGTTCTCGAAGCACATCAAGCAGGCCAATGAGGGCTGCGACTTCGATTTCCTCGAGACCGGCTTTGGCAAGCCGGTCGGCGAGCCGTCGATTTATTGATCACTGTCGTTCCGGGGCGATGCGCAGCATCGAACCCGGAACCTCGAGATTCCGGGTTCGGTCGCTGTAGCGCCCGCCCCGGAATGACAATCGGAAAAATCATCATGTCAAAACTCAGCGACACCACCCGCAACAAGCTGAAATCCGTCTCCACCGCGACAGTCGCGACCGCGCTGTTCAAGCGCGGTTTCCGCATCCAGATGATCCAGGATGTTCATCCCCTGGGCCCGGATCAGCCGACCATGGTCGGCGAGGCCTTCACGCTGCGCTACATGCCGGCGCGCGAGGACCTCAACAAGATCGAGGTGTTCCGCGATCGCGCGCATCCGCAGCGCAAGGCGATCGAGGAGTGCCCCGTGGGCGCGGTGCTGGTGATGGACAGCCGCAAGGATGCGCGCGCCGCGTCGGCCGGCGCGATCCTGGTGACGCGGCTGATGAAGCGTGGCTGCGCCGGCGTTGTCACCGACGGCGGCTTCCGGGATTCGGCCGAGATCGCGCGGCTCGGCTTCCCGGCCTTTCATCATCGCCCGAGCGCGCCGACCAACCTCACGCTGCACCAGGCGATCGAGATCAACGTTCCGATCGGCTGCGGCGATGCGCCGGTGTTTCCCGGCGACGTCGTCCTTGGCGACAGCGACGGCGCCATCGTGATCCCGGCGCATCTCGCCGACGAGATCGCCGACGAGACCTTCGAGATGACCGCGTTCGAGGATTTCGTCACCGAGCAGGTCCAGAACGGTCGCGGCATCTTCGGGCTCTATCCTGCGACCGACGAACAGACGCTGAAGGATTTCGCGACGTGGCGGAAGGCGAAGGGGCGGTAGCGCCTC
Organism: Bradyrhizobium sp. KZN70725; assembly: GCF_055264925.1. Classification (NCBI taxonomy): domain Bacteria; kingdom Pseudomonadati; phylum Pseudomonadota; class Alphaproteobacteria; order Hyphomicrobiales; family Nitrobacteraceae; genus Bradyrhizobium; species Bradyrhizobium sp. KZN70725. The sequence continues at coordinate 127,094 of NZ_JBUYWT010000022.1, read as the reverse complement.
ACTCTCCGCCGTCGTCCTTGATAAGCGATCGCCATACATCCCGCCGTCGTCCCGGCGAAAGCAGGGACCCATAACCACAGGGAGGAGTTTGGCGAAGACTGGCAGTTGCGTTGTGTGCCGTGGTACTGTGACTGCCTTGCTCGATAGATCACGCGGTATGGTTCCCGGCCTTCGCCGGGACGACGATGGGGAGGGGACCGCGCAAGCCAACCGGCACCCTACACCTCAGCCTTGTCAGCCATCCCGACCGCCCACAGCGCGAACGCGTAGACGATCGCGACCTCGTCGAGGCGGTTGAAGCGGCCGGACGCGCCGCCGTGGCCGGCGCCCATGTTGGTGCGCAGCAGCACCGGGCCGCCGCCGCGCATGGTGGCGCGCAGCCGCGCGATCCATTTCGCCGGCTCCCAATAGGTGACGCGCGGATCGGTGAGCCCGCCCATCGCCAGGATCGCCGGATAGTCCTTGGCCGCGACATTGTCGTAGGGCGAATAGGACAGGATGGTGCGGAAATCCTTCTCGCTCTCGATCGGATTGCCCCATTCCGGCCATTCCGGCGGCGTCAGCGGCAGCGTGTCGTCGAGCATGGTGTTGAGCACATCGACGAATGGCACTTCGGCGACGATACCGGCGAACAGCTCGCCGGCGCGGTTGGCGACCGCGCCCATCAGCATGCCGCCCGCCGAGCCGCCATGGCCGACGATGCGCTTCTCACCGGTATATTTCGCCTCGATCAGCGCCCGCCCGGCGGCGGCGAAATCGTCGAACGTGTTGGTCTTCTTCTCGCGCTTGCCGTCGAGATACCAGCCCCAGCCCTTGTCGGCGCCGCCGCGGATATGCGCAATCGCATACACAAAGCCGCGGTCGACCAGCGACAGCCGGTTGGCGGCAAACGACGCCGGCATCGCCATGCCGTAGGAGCCGTAGCCATACAGCAAAAGCGGCGCCTTGCCGTCACGAACGAAATCCTTGCGATGCAGGATCGAGACCGGCACTTGCGCGCCGTCATGCGAGGTCGCCATGATGCGCGTGGTGACGTAGTCGGCCGGGTTGTGGCCGGACGGAATCTCCTGACGCTTGCGTAAGCTCCGCGTCCGCGTCGCCATGTCGTAGTCATAGACTTCCGACGGCGTCGTCATCGACGAATAGGCAAACCGCAGGTTGGCGGTGTCGAACTCGTAGCCGCCCATGGTGTCAAGCGAATAGGCCGCCTCGTCGAAGGCGATCGCGTGCTCTTCGCCGCTGTTGAGGTCGCGGATGATAATCGCCGGCAGCGCATTGGCACGCTCCAGCCGCACCATGTGGCCGGCATAGAGCTCGACGTCGAGCACATAGACGCCTTCGCGATACGGGATCAGGTCGCGCCAGTTGCTGCGCTCGGGTGCGGTGAGCGGCGCGGTGACGACCTTGAAGTCGATGGCGTCGTCGGCGTTGGTGAGGATGAACAGCTCGTCGCCGCGGTCGGCGATCGAATATTGTACGCCTTCCTCGCGTGTCGCGACCAGCCGCGGCGGCGCGTCGGGACTGGAGAGATCGATCAGCCGCTGTTCCGAGGTCTCATGGTCGCCGCCCGCGATCACGCAGAAGCGGCCGCTCGCGCTCTCGTGCAGGTGGGTGAACCAGCCGGAATCCTGCTCCTCATAGATCAGGGTGTCGTCGGCCTGTTTGGTGCCGAGCTTGTGCCGCCACACCTGCATCGGCCGGTGATTGTCGTCGAGCTTGACGTAGAAGAAGCTTTTGGAATCCGCGGCCCAGACCACGCCGCCGTCGGTCTCCTCGACGAGGTCGTCGAGATCACCGCCGGTGGCCCAGTCGCGCACCCGGATCGAGAAATATTCGGAGCCCTTGGTGTCGGCGCTCCAGGCGTGCAGGCGGTGATCGTTGGAATGCCGGCTGCCGCCGAACTTGAAATATTTGTGGTCCTTCGCCAGCGCGTCGCCGTCGAGCACGACATGGGCGTCGCCGCCGTCGCGCGGCGTGCGGCAGTACAGCTCGTGCTGGCCGCCCTCGCGGAACTTGCGGAAATAGGCGAACGGGCCGTCCGGCGACGGCACGCTGGAATCGTCCTCCTTGATCCGCCCGCGCATCTCCTTGACCAGCCGCTTCTGCAACACGTCGGTATGGCCGAGCAGGCTCTCGGTGTAACCGTTCTCGGCTTCGAGATAGGTCCGGATGTCGGGATCTAGGATCGAGGGATCGCGCAGCACCTCCTGCCATTTCGGATCCTTGATCCACGCATAGTCGTCGGTCACCGTGATGCCGTGGGTGGTGAAGGAATGCGGCCGGCGCGGCGCGACCGGGGGCGATGTTGTGGTGGCGGATTTGGTCACACGATCCTCATGGTGCGGGGTTCCGCTCTATATCGGGATGAATGTGGCGATTGCCAGATGGGGCGGGCGATTGGACGTCCTCACTGTCCCCGTCATTGCGAGGAGCGAAGCGACGACGCAATCCATGGCTCCGCGTATGCGGACCGATGGATTGCTTCGCTTCGCTCGCAATGACCGTGGGGACAGGGCGAACTACCCGTTCCGCAGCCGCGCGCCGGCATTGCCGCCGGACATCGGAATCCGGTTCACCGCCAGCACCACGGCGAAGGTGATCACCAGCATCGCGATGCCGAGCACCGCGATCGCGGCGAGGTCGCCGCCTTCGTTGAGGTCGTAGATCAGGACCGAGAGCACCTTGGTCTGCGAGGTGAACAGCACGATCGCCGCCGACAGTTCCCGCATCACGCCGATGAAGATGAAGCACCAGGTCGCGATCACGCCGGTGCGCAACAGCGGCGCGGTGATCTGGCGCAGCGCCTGCAGCCGGGTCGCGCCGAGGATGCGGCTTGCCTCCTCGAGCTCGGGATGGATCGTCGCGAACGCCGCCTGCAATTGCTGATAGGCGGACGGCAAATTGATGGTGAGGAACGCCAGCAGCAGGATCCACAGCGTGCCGTAGAGCACGAAGGGCGGCCGCGTGTAGCTCAGGAACAGGCCGACGCCGAGCACGATGCCGGGGACCGCGACCGGCGCGGTGGCGAGGAAGCCGAGCACGCGGTGGCCCGCGATCACCTTGCGCGTCGTGACATAGGCGATGACGAGCGCGAGGATGGTGCCGATCGTCGCGGTCGCGGTGCCGAGGATCACGGTGTTCTTGAGCGCGAGCTGGGTCGACGACAGCTCGGTGAACACGAAGACGATGTTGTGCAGCGTCGCCGTCGATGGCGTCACCAGCGTGGTCGCGTTCGGCGAGAACGCGGCGTTGAGCAGCGCGAGGTAAGGCAGGAACACCGGGTTGAGCAGCACCAAGAGGCAGAAGCCGAGCGCGGCCCAGCGCCAGCCGCGCAATTCGACCCGGCGCGGGGCGCCATATTTGCCGCCGATCACCGAATAGCCGCGGCGGCCGAGCAGCGCCTTCTGGCCCTGCAGCAGCAGGATGGTCAGCACCAGCAGCGGCACCGCGGCGGCGGCCGCGAGCTCGAGCTTCGGCGGATACTGGAACAGACTCCAGATCTTGGTCGTCATGGTGTGGAAGCCGGCCGGCAGCGCCAGGATCGCCGGCGAGCCGAACAGCGTCATCGCCTGCAGGAACGCGATCAGGGCGCCCGCGACCAGCGCGGGCAGCGCGAGCGGGATCGTCACCCGCCGCGCAGTGGTCCAGGCATTGCCGCCGAGGATCGCGGAGGCGTCCTCGAGCTCGCCCGGCATGGTGTCGAGCGCATTGGCCACCAGCACGAACACGAACGGGAACGTGTAGCAGGAGATCACGAAGATGATCCCGGTCATCGAATAGATGTTGAACAGCGCGTCGGCATCTTCGCCGGCGAACAGCCGGTAGAGCTGGTTCAACAGCCCGGAATTCGGCGCAGCCAGCAGTTCCCAGGCGACCGCGCCGAGAAACGGCGGCGTCACGAACGAGGCCGTCACCAGCGCGCGGATGGTCTGCCGCCCCGGCATGTCGGTGCGCGACACCAGCCAGCTGATCGGCGCCGCGACGACGCAGCAGATCAGCGCCGACGTGGTCGCGATGATCGCAGTCGTCAGCAGCGGATCGAGGAAATCCGGGTTGCTGAACAGCGTGACGAAGTTTTGCAGCGTCGGATGCCGGCTCTTGTCGGTGAAGGCAAACACCGCGAGCCACGACAGCGGCAGCAGGATCAGCAGGATGAGCAGCGCCGCGAACAGCCACAGCACGGGGCGTGTCCAGTCGATGCGGGGCTTTGCGGCGGGGGAGGCGGTTGTTGTCATGTTGGCACGCTGCAAGCTGTTTCGACTCCCTCGCCCCGCTCTTGCGGGGTCGAGACAAGCGAAGCTTGCTCTTGGAGGGGTGGGGTGAGGGGCTGCCTCCGCAGACACCGAATGCGCGGAGAGTCCCCCTCACCCGCCGCGCATCTTGCGATGCGCGTCGGCCTCTCCCCGCAAGCGGGGCGAGGCAAGGAAGTGTGCACCGCGCCCTTCATCGCTCAAACCCTGAACAAGCGCGCATAGCGCGTCTTGATTTCTTCGGTCATCGCTTCCACCCCCGCCGGATCCTCTTTCATCAGCTTGATTTCGGAAAGCTTGCGCCGGCCGGCCTTCGGCTGCACCTGGGCGTGCAGCGAATATTGGCCGGTGAAGTCGACGAAGAATTGCTGGGTCTCGCGGGTGTGCAGCCAGGCCTGGAACAGCTTTGCGGCGTTCGGATGCGGCGCACCGGCGAAGATGCCGGTGGGACCCGAGATCGTCGGCGTGCCTTCGGTCGGATAGACCGGCTCGACCGGCTGTCCGGCTTCCTTCAAGAGCACGATGCCATATTCATTGCCGTCGGCCATCACGGCGCGCTCGCCGAGCGAGAGCTTCTTCGGCGGGTCGGTCGAGGACTGCACCTGCATCACGCGCTGTTTTGCGAGCTTTTCGAGGTAAGGCCAGCCGAGCTCGCGCACGATCTGGAATGTGGTGGTCATGATGGTGCCGCTATAGGCCGGATGGCCCTTCACCATCTTGCCCACCCATTTCGGGTCGAGCAGGTCGGCAAAGCTCTTCGGCGCGTTCTCCGCCTTCACCAGATTGGTGTTGTAGGCGATCGACGACAGCCACAGCCGCGTGGTCACGGCCATGCCGTCGGGGTCGCGGTAATTGTCGGGAAAATGCTTCGCGACGTCTTCGGGCACGAACGGCATCAGCCAACCACTCTTCTTCCAGGGGATGAAATGCGAGGCATCGGCGCTGTTGACGACGTCGGCGGCCTGGATGTTGGAATCGAATTCCTGCGCCACGCGCTGAAACAGCCGCTCCGAGCCTGAGCGTTCGATCTGCACGGTGATGCCGGGATAGGCGGCCTCGAACGCCTTGCCGAGCTTTTCGCCGACCGGCAGGTCCATCGACGAATAGAACACGAGCTTGCCGTCCTTGGTCGCGGCGGCGACGAGATCGGGCGTGATCGCGACCGGCTCGGGCGCGGCGGCGCGTACCGGTGACGCGAACACCTTGCCGACCGCAAGCGCCGCAGAGCCTTTCAGGACGCCGCGTCTGGAAATCGGCTTCGGCATCGGCTCGCTCCGTTTCTTGTTGTCATCGGCTCAGCGCCCGGCAGCGCGCGGGCGGCAGGGTCAGCCAGACCTCGCTGCCCTTCTCGACCGCGGTTTCGGTCGGCGTCGTCACCCGCAGCGCCGTGCCGTCAGCGGTTTCCACCATGTAGTCGCGGTTCATGCCGAGATAGACCTGCCGCGTTACGATGGCTTTGAGCGTGTTCTGCGCCGCCGCGGGCGGTTGCGTCGCGAGCTGGATTTCGTGCTGGCGGATCGCGACCGGCGCACTCTGGCCGGCCGTCAGCGTGGCGCCGACCACCTCGATCGTTGCGCCGGCGAACTCCACGTGGTTCGCATCGCGCGCGGTGCCCTTGATCACATTGGCGGCGCCGATGAAGCGCGCGACGAATTCGGATTCCGGCCGCGCATAGATGTCCTCAGGCGCGCCGAGCTGGTCGATCTTGCCGGCATTCATCACCGCGATCAGATCGGCGGTCGTCATCGCCTCGGACTGGTCGTGGGTGACATAGACCGTGGTGTAGCGATATTCGTCGTGCAGGCGGCGGATCTCGAATCGCATCTCCTCGCGCAGATTGGCGTCGAGATTCGACAGCGGCTCGTCGAGCAGCAGCGTCTCGGGGCCGACGATCAGCGCGCGCGCCAGCGCGACGCGTTGCTGCTGGCCGCCGGAGAGCTCGCCCGGATAGCGCTGCGCCAGTGGTTCCAGCTTGGTGGTGGCCAGGATCGCGGCGAGCTTCTTGGCGATGGTGTCGCGATCCATTTTGCGCAAGCGCAGGCCGTAGACGATGTTCTCCGCCACCGTCATATGCGGCCACAGCGCGTAGCTCTGGAAGATCATCGACATGTTGCGCTGCTCGGGCGGCAGCGTGCGCGCCTTCGATGACACCACGCGCTCGCCGACGCGGATCTCGCCGTCGGATGGTTCGAGGAACCCGGCGATCAGCCGCAGCGTGGTGGTCTTGCCGCAGCCGGACGGCCCAAGCAGGCAGACCAGCTGGCCATGATCGATCGTGAGCGAAACATCATCAACCGCGACAAACGATCCAAACCGCTTGACCAGGCCGCGCAATTCCACCGATGCCAAGCGGTCCCTCCATTTTGTTGTGTCGCAGGGATCCGTGCCCGGCTGTTGCCGGCAGTAAAGCGGAAAATGATGGCGACGAAAAGTGCTCGTGCCCCGTCAAAAAGTCGTGGCACCTCTTCGTTGCGTTATTCCCCGACCACTCTTCCGTCATCCTGAGGTGCGAGCGGAGCGAGCCTCGAAGGATCGACGGCCCGGCTACTTCCGCGCACTCCGATTCGATCACGGCGGGAGCGCGGCCGTCGATCCCTTCGAGACGCCCGCCTTTGGCGGGCTCCTCAGGATGACGGGTTAAAGCCTCAGACCGCCTCGGCCTACGCCTTCACGTTCTCGCCGAGCCACTGGATGGCCGCGTCGGCGCCGGCCTTGCCGTGCGGGATGTTCAGCGCTGTCAGCGCGACCTCGACGACGCCGAGGGTGCCGAGGATCATCGGGGCGTTGACGTGGCCCATATGCGCGATGCGGAAGGCCTGGCCCTGCAAATCGCCGATGCCGGTGCCGAGCACCACGCCGCATTTCTCCTTGGCGTAGCGCTGGATCGCGGCGGGGTCGGCGCCCTTCACGGTCACCGTCGTCACGGTGTTGGAACGCTCGGCGGGCTCAGTGATGTTGAAGCCGAGCACCTGTCCTTCGCCCCAGACCGCGACCGCGCGGCGCACCGCTTCACCGAGCAGCCGATGCCGCAGATGCGCATTCTCCAGGCCTTCGGCGTGCAGCATGTTGATCGCCTCGCGCAGCGCGAACAGCAGATGCACCGGCGCGGTGCCGGCATATTTGCGGTAGTGCTCGCTGCCCTCGCGCTCGGTCCAGTCCCAATAGGGCGTGCGCAGATCGGCCTTCTTGTGGGCGTCCCAGGCGCGGTCATTGGCGGCGACGAAGCCGAGGCCGGGCGGCGTCATCAGGCCCTTCTGCGAGCCACTCATCGCGACGTCGACATACCATTTGTCCATCTCGAACGGCATGCAGCCGAGCGAGGCCACGGTGTCGACCATGAACAATGCAGGATGGCCGGCGGCCTTGATCGCCCTGCCGATCGCCTCGATGTCGTTATAGGCGCCGGACGCGGTGTCGACCTGCACCACGAGGATCGCCTTGATCGTGTGCTCCTTGTCGCGCCGCAGCCGCTCCTCGACCTCGGCCGGACGGATCGCGCGGCGCCAGTCGCCCTTCAGCACTTCGACCTCGGCGCCCATCGCGGCCGCAGCCTGGCCCCAGCCGATCGCGAAACGCCCGCTCTCCAGCACCAGCACCTTGTCGCCGCGCGACAGCACGTTGGAGAGCGTCGCCTCCCAGGCGCCGTGGCCGTTGGAGATGTAGATGTAGGACTTGCCCTGGGTGACGAACAGCTTCGAGAGGTCGCGCAGCAGGCTCTCAGTCAGTTCGACCATCTCGTTGGAGTAGATGTCGAGCGCCGGGCGGTGCATTGCCTGCAGCACCTGATCGGGCATCGTGGTGGGCCCGGGGATGGCCAGAAATTCCCGGCCCGCGCGAACGGTCATCGTCCTGTTCCTTTTGGATAAAGCGCGCAAATTATGCGTGTGAGGGGTCAAGCGCGGAGACTATTCCATCGCGGCTTCGATTGCGAGCAGGACGAAGCAATCCAGCGTTTCCAAAACCGCGGGACACAATGCTATTTGCCGATCGATTCGACGACCGCGCGCCAGATCTGGTCCTTCAACTCGGTCGCGGCGGGGCTCGGGAGCTGCTCGACGGTGCCGTTGTTCTTGCGGCAGGCCTCGACCAGCCGCAGCACCCAGATTTCGCCGTCGGTGTAATAGGGATCGCCGCCGCCATTGCGGCCGTTGAAGGTCGGGCCGATGCCGGTGACCTGATATTTCGCGGTGACCATGCCGGCGGACTCGAGGTCAGTGGCGAGCAGCGCGCGTTCGGCGTCGAGGTCGGCCGCGATGTGATGCGTCACCGCGCCGGTGTAGTGGCTGACGCCGACGCTGCGGTCGAGCGTCGCAGCGCCCAGCCACACCGGACGTTTCTCCTCGCCCTGGTCGAGCACCCTCCAGAACCGGACATGGTTGCGGCGGTCCGCGCTCGATCCGACCGGCCGCTCGAAGGCGAGATCCTCGCGGCGGTCGAGATAGAACAGGTTGCTCACCGGCGCATCCTTGTAGGGACGATCGAGCAGCACGCTGCCCACGATCTCGATCGAGGATTTCAGCGTCACCGGATCGGCCGGAAACCAGCCGGCCTCGTGCATCGCGCAGACCACATCCTTGGTGTCGCCGATCAGCCCGACATTCATCGGATCGCCGGGAATGCCCTGCGCGGTGCGCGTCACCATCGGCAGATTGGCGAGGCCCTTCTGATGCTCGTAATGCGTCCACAGTGCCGGCAGCAGCAGATAGGCTGCGATCAGGTAGATCGCCAGGACGAGCAGCAATGCCATCTGCGCTTGCCTGAGGCGGCTGCGCCGGCGCACGGAAGGCGGATCGATCTCGACATCGGTCATGCCGTGGTCCTTCACCTCTCCCGCTTGCGGGGGTCGAGACGAGCGAAGCTCGCTCTTAGGTCGGATTGCATCGAAGATGCAATCCGGATGGGGGCTTTCTCCTCATAAAGAGCGTCGCAAGCGGCGCCGATGAGGCTACAACTCAATCGCACTTCCGACTAGCGCCGCGTCTCGCGGCAGCCGGCGGCCTCGGCTTCCTCGACCGAGCAGAACCAGCGCGTGCCCTTGCTGATCTTCATTTCGATCTTGGCGTACCAGCGGCTGGTCCGCTGATGAAAGATGCATTCGCCGGAGCGGTTGACGTTGCCCTTGATGGTGCAGTCGGGTGACGGCGCCACCGGGCCGGAGGCCGAGGCGAGCAGGATCGCGTTGGCGCCGTCGGGCGGCTTCACCGCGCCGAGCACGGTGGTCTTCTTGTTGCGCACCCGCCAGTCCCACGGCGCGATGAAGGCGCCCTGCCACATCCCGGCTTTTGCCTCACGCGCGGCCTTCTCGTCGGCTTCGTAGTCATGCGAGGCGCGGGTGTAGGCCAGCGCCCAGCCGCTCGCGACCAGCCATTTCTGGATGTCCTCGCCGTCGACCTCGCAGCGCGCGATGGTGCGGCCGCGACGATCGACCGAGCGGGCGTGGCAGGTCCAGCTCTTGCTGCCGGCATGCTTGATCAGCTCGTCGCGCGCCGCGACGCCGCAGGTCCAGCGCTCGCCTTTGGTGTTGAGGCAGAGCTGGTCGGTCGACGGCGCGTCGACGCCTGCGAGCCGGATGCGGACGCTGCCGATCATGAGCTGGTCGCCGTCGCGGATCTTCGGCACGCCGGTGATGTCGGCGGCGACAGCCAGCGTCGGCAGCGAGAGCAGCAGGCCCGCGGTGAGCAGCGTCTTGAACATCGGCGTTCCCGGCCAGGTTCTTATCGTTCAAATGGCTTTTAGCGTGCAGTGGTCAGTGCCCAACGATTGTGCGGGCAATTGGGCAACCGTGCCAGTGCTGTTGCGTTTCCGCCAGTTTCAACTTCGCGTCATCCCCGATGTCCGCCATCCTCCCCTGGAGGGGGAGGATCGGGTCGCATGAAGCGCAGCGCAATGCGAGCCGAGGTGGGGTGAAGGTCTGTCCACTTGAGCAGTGCCCGTGTTGAGAGATCACCCCACCCCATATCGCATCTTGCTTCGCGCGACGCGATACGACCCTCCCCCTCCAGGGGAGGGTGAAGTCCCGCAGCCCGGATGAGTAGAGCGCAGCGTCATCGGGTATCAACGAGGCGTTGGTCTTTATCCGTAGCCCGGATGAAGCTCCGCGCAATCCGGGAATCTTTGTCGGCGGGCAACACCCCGGATTACGCTGCGCTCCATCCGGGTTACGAAACTACACCGCGGCCATTCGTCGCTTCGCCAGCGCCAGCGCCATCAGCACGAACGCCGAGGTCACCTCCGGCCCGCCGACCAGGATGCGGGTCGGCGTCTTCATCTTATTCCACTCATAGGCCCGGTAGGGCCCCTTGCGGCCGCCCTCGCCGAGGCCCTGCACGATGCAGTGCAGCGCCGGCGTGAAGGTCGAGATCTCGGCGCCGAGATGCGCCAGCGCCATCAGCGCCAGCGCGGCGTCGAACGGGTTCATGTCGTGGGCGATCAGCTCGTGCGTGACATAGCCGAGCACGCGGGCGCGGATCAGCGCGAACACGTTGCCGGGATCGATGATGCGTTGCGCCGCCAGCGGCAGCGCGACGAAGGCGGCATAGCAGCGGCCGAAATAGGCCGAATAGAGTTCGGGCAGATAATAGATGTGCGAGCGCGGATTTTTGAACGCGCCGCTTTCGACCAGATTTTTCTGGAAGGCGATGACGCGATGCACGGTCTCCAGCCGCTGCGGCGTCTCGATGATCTGCCAGCGGGCGAGGTTGCGGAACGAGACCTCGAGGATGTCGAGGTTCAGCGTCGGATCGAGGTCGTTGCCATAGGGCCGCTCGCCGGCGAGATTGTCGATCCAGGTGACGACGCCGCCCTCGTAATCAAGATGATCGTTGAGCGGCACGGTGACGCGCGGCTCGTTGGCGCCCGATCGCACCTGGTAGCCGCGGTAGAAGTCGAGCAGCGGCTGCTGCAGGATCGGGTCGTCGGAGCCGGCCTGGGTCGCGGCCGAGAACGAGCACGCCGTGGTGTCGCAGTCCGGCACATAGATGCCGAAGCCGAGATCCTGCTTGATCTGGGCGAAGAAGCGCGAGAAGCGCGGATGCCGGCCCGGCGCCAGCGCGGTGATGACCTTCACCGTCGAGCCGTCATGCGACGGCACCTCCTCGGCGCTGGTCTTGAGGCAGAAGTCCACCATGTCGGCGATCGCGCGCCGCGCGGTAACAGCTTCATCCGGCGAGGCAAGCCCGGTCTCGACGAAGCCGAGCAGCGCCTCGGTGAAGAAGGCGTCGTAATAGGCCGAGCGGTGGCGGATCTGCACCGGCTCCCACATCGGCTCGGCGATGCCGCGCCAGGCCGGGTTGATCAGCGCGCGCGCCGGCGAATGCGCGATGAAGATCCGCGCCAGATTGAACAGCAAGGTCGAGTTCTTGTAGCCGCGCGCGTTCAGCCCGGTCAGCGCCATCAGCAGCTCGCGCCCGCCGACGTCGGGGTCGCCGATCAGGTTGAAGGCGGCATAGGTCGGGATGAAGCCGTTCCTGCCGAACGAGCGCAACAGATGCGCGCCGGTCAGGCGGATCACGCGGTCGATCTCGGCGATCTCCGGCGGGCGGCCAGGTGCGGTCGCGGCGGGCGGTGCCGGATGGCGCACACCGATACCGTCCATCAATACTGCGACGGGCGTGCCGATCGCGGCCCAGTCCGGCGTCTCGACGTCGCGCGCCGCGGTGAGCGCCGCGCGCAGGCCGGAGAGGCGGTCGGGATCGTTGAGCGCGGGCAGGCCGGTGCGGCGGAGCAGCGCGCGCAGCGGCGGATTGCCGAGCGCGGTCCGGTAGAATTTTCCGAGATGGGCATCGCCGCCGCGATAGGCCTGCAGCACGGGGTCGCAGACATCGTACAGCGACGGGCCGTCCTTCTTGACAGTCAGCGACCGGCACACCGCGCCTGCGATCTCGTGAAGGCCCAAGAAGCTCAAACAATCCCCTTTCCCGAGGAACCGGTTAACGCCGCCGCCCGACGGAGTTTCCTGTCGCTCTGCCCCAAACTCGCAAGCCTTTGGAAAGCTACATGAATCCCTGAAGAATACAAATGTGACAGAGATCACGTAACGGGATCTTAACGGCGTCAATGGCCTCTGCCGGGCGGCGGCATGCGGCAATTCGGGTTGCCCCGAGCGGCCGTCCGGGTTAAAGGAGCGTTTGTTGCGGCGCCGCAAATTGAGTTCAATTCAACGGCACACACACCTCAACCCCATTAAACCTGAACGTCTTTGACGCGACTAACTGGCGCGATCTTCGCTTGAGCGCCATCGGGATAAGAATTGGGACTTAGGAACGCTATGGACCTTAGGCAGCTTCGCATTTCCCGCCGCACCATCGCCGTCTGCGTGGCGGTGGCCGGCACGGTGTCGCTGGCGATTGGCGCCCATGCCGCGCTCAACAAGCGCACCCTCGATGTCGCTAAGGGTGGCGACAAGATCGCCCCCACCGAGCTGACCGGCAGCATTCCGGCAGGCACGTCCCGCCTCGCGCTGATCATCGGCAACGGCCATTATCCGGACGCCGCGGCGCCGCTGGCCCAGCCGATCAACGATGCCCGCACCCTGTCGTCGGCGCTGCGCCGCGAGGGCTTTGACGTCGACGTGGTCGAGGATGCGACCAAGGACGACATGTTCCGCGCGGTCGAGCGCATGAAGGCCAAGATCCGCCCCGACACCGTCGTGATGCTGTTCTTCGGCGGCTACGGCGTGCAGGTCGGCCGCGAGAGCTACATGATCCCGGTCGATGCCACGATCTGGAAGGAAGTCGACGTCAAGCGCACCGGCGTCAGCGTCGAGTCCGTGCTCGATGCGATGAAGGAGCGCGGCGCCAAGGCCAAGCTCGTCGTGCTCGACGCCTCGCGCCGCAATCCCTATGAGCGCCGCTTCCGCGCGTTCTCGCACGGCCTCGCCCCGATCAGCCCGCCGGAGAACACCATCGTGCTGAGCTCGGCAACGCCGGGCAAGGTCGCCGACGATAGCAAGGCGCCGAACAGCGTGCTGGTCTCCGAGCTGCTCAACAACCTCAACGCCCAGGCCGGCGCCGAAAGCGCCTTCAACAAGACCCGCGTCGCGATCTCGCGCGCCAGCGAAGGCGAGCAGGTGCCGAGCGTGTCGTCCTCGCTGCTGGAAGACATCAAGCTCGGCGGCTGAGCCCGACTCTTTCCCCACGTCGTCCCGGCGAAAGCCGGGACCCATAACCATAGCGCCGCATTGTTGAAGTGCACTGTGGCTACAGCTCTTCAGACAATTCACATTGGTGGTTATGGGTCCCGGGTCGCGCGGAGCCTGTCATCGGGCGGCGCTTTGCGCCGACCCGTTGGCTTGCCCGGGACGACACTGTCAGTGTGGCGTCGCCTACACCCCTATTTCGCATCCGCACTCGCACCCACCGGCCGCACCGGATCGCCCTCGCGCAGCAGTGCGCCGGCGCGGGCGACGACGATGTCGCCTTCCTGGATGCCGTCGCGGATCTCGACCTGGCCCGCCGACATCAATCCGGTCTCCACCCGCCGCGTCTCGACGCGGCCGCCGCGCACCACCTGCACCACGGTGCCGGCGGTGGAATAGAGGATCGCGGTCAGCGGCACCGCGACGCCGCAGCTCTGCCCGGTCTTGATCTGGGCGCGGCCGGACGAATTCACCAGCAGCCGCTTGTTCGCGCCGATGCCGATGAACACCTGGCCGAGCTGGCTGTTCGGCTCGACCGTCGGCGCGATCCGCCGCACCTTGCCATCGAGATCGCCGGCGCCGAGGACCTTGAGCTGCGCCGTCTGCTCGGTCTTCAGCTTGGCGATGTCGCGGGTCGGCACCATGCCGACCAGATCGTACTCGCTCTTGGCGATGATCGAGAACAGCGCGTCCTTGCCCGAGGCCGGGCTGCCTACAATCGCCGACGACGCGGAGATCGTGCCCGCCACCGGCGCCGTGACGTTGACCGAGTTGGCCCCATCGGTCAGCTTCGCAAGCACTTGGCCGGCGGTGACGGTGTCGCCGGGATCGACCATCACCTCCGCCACCTTCAAGCCGAAGCGCTCGGGCCGGATCTGCTGCTCATCGCGCGGCAGCACGATGCCCGAGACCTCGACGATATTGCCGAAGCAGAATTTCGAGGCCTTCAGCACAGTCACCGCCGCGCCCTTCGGCACGGCGTCGGCCTCGCCCGCGGCAAGCGTGGGAGAGGCCGCGAGCACGAGCAGCGCGGAGGCGGCAAGGGCTGGGGCGCGCGTGCGAGGCAAAATCATTGGCAAACTATTCCCAAAATGAGGGCCTCCTGAATACCAGATGCCGCCGGGCCGAACCAGCCGCCTGCGCTGCCTCGGCCGGCCCCGCATCCGCCGCCAGCTCCAGCTTCGCCAACTCCTGGGCGCGCCAGATATGCCGCAGGATCTCCGGGTTGACCCGATCGGCATGCGTCACCGGCAGCATGTGGCCGGCACCCGGCAGATGCCGCAGCTCGGCGCCATCGATCAGCGCGGCGAGTTTGGCGACAATACGCTGCGTCACACAGGGCGACAGCCCGCCCGAGATCAGCAGCGTCGGCACCTTCAAGGCACGCGCGGCTTCCGCCACGGCGTCGAGGTCGAGCGCGGCGCTGAAATCGCAAGGCAGCTTGTCGGCCTGCTCGATCATCCGCAGCCGCCCGCTCGGCGAGAACTGCTCGCGCGGCCCGGAGCCGGCCCAGAACGCGGTGAACGCCTCGACCGCCTCCATCACGGCGCCATCGACAATATCCCTTGAGACGATCTGCGCGATCCGCGCGAAGCGGTCGTACAGCCGCGCATCGGCAGGCGTGTCTCTGAGCAACGTAGGCAGGACGGGCTCGATCAGCGTAAGGCTGCGGATGTACTGCGCATAAGGCGTTGCCGTCGCCAGCCGAAACGCGATCGCCCCGCCATAGGAATGCCCGATCAGATGGAACGGCCCGTCGGCCCTGGTGAGCCAGGGCTCGAGCCGCGCAATCTCGCCATCCAGCGTCCGCGGCCAGTCGCGCCCGACGGCGGCAACGCCATAGCCGGAAATATCCGGCGCCATGAACCGGTCGCCGCCGAGCGCGGCCGCAAGCTTGGTCCATTGCCGTCCCGACCCCAGCGAGCAATGCAGCGCCACCACCGACGCCGTGTGCGTCCCATCCAAACCCGTCATCAAACCCATCCTGCTTGTTCTTGTTATCGCCGGACGCGCGTTCGCACGCGCCCGTCATGACGCGAGCGATGCGGGGGAGGGGTTATTCCTGGGACGGGTGGGAGGTGGTGGTGATCGTGATTGCGGAGGCAGTCAGATTCACCGGATGTTGATTTGAGGCTCGTGGCAATCGGCGCCCGGCCTTCCCTGCGCCCTCTCCTGTGTGAGGCTGGATTGATCGCATGACTCGGGCGCGATCGCGTCGCGAGGATGCGGGCGTGTGCTTCTCCCCTCGGGTCTATCCCTTGGCTGTTTGATAGTTGAATCAGAAACGGGGCCGCATATTCAGTGTCGTCCCGGCTTTCGCCGGGACGACGTGGGAGGGAGCCGTGTCTTGCCTATTCCGCCGCCGCTTCCGCTGATGGCTCGCCCTTCCAGCTCAGGATCTCCGCCGCCAGGATGGGATGATTGAATCCCTTCAGCACGAGGTCATCGATGGCGCGACCTTCGACGAAGGGCTCGACCATGCCGTAGACGCGGCGGCTTACCACGATCTGGCCGGCCTTGGCCTCGCCGCACAGGCGGGAGGCGAGGTTGGTGACGCTGCCGATCGCGGCATATTCCAGCCGCTGCTCGAAGCCGACCTGGCCGAGCGTGGCATAGCCGAGCGCAATGCCGATGCCGAAGCCGAGACTGTGCCCGCGGTTGCGCCACTTCTCGGTCAGCGGGCCGACCGTGTCGCGCATCTCCACCGCCATCTTCACGGCGCGCGCAGTGTGGTCCGCGAGCTGGATCGGCGCGTTGAACAGGATCATCACGCCGTCGCCGGCATATTTGTCGAGGGTGCCTTCATACTTGAAGATCAGCTTGCCGAGCGCGGCGTGATATTCGCGCAGCACGTTCATCGCCTCTTCCGGCTCGGTTGCCTCGGTGAAGGCGGTGAAGCCGCGCAGATCGCAGAACACCACGGTGACCTCGCGGCGGTGGCTGTCGAGCAGGCCCTCGGGATTGTCCGACGAGGCGATCAGCTGCGCCACCTGCGGCGCCAGGAAGCGCTCGAGCCGGCGGACGCGCTCGAGCTCGCCGAGCTGGGTCTCGACCCGCTGCTCCAGCGACTTGTTCCAGTCCTTGAGCGCTTCGGTCTGCTCGCGCAACTTGTCGGCCTGCTCGCGCACGGTGGCGTTGGCCTCTTCCAGCGCGTGGCTCTTCTGGTCCACCTCGGTGAACAGCCGCGCATTGCGCATCGCCAGCACCGCCTGGTGCGCAAAGGTCTTCATCAGGCCGATCAGGCTCGCCGGGAAGTCGCCGGCCGCCTTGCGCAGCACCACCAGCGCGCCGAGCACGCCCTGCTGATCGACCAGCGGCACCACGAGCACCGAGTGGAAGCCGGCGCCGACCACGACATCGCGCAGCGGATGATTTGGCTGGTCGGTGAGATCCGGGAACGCCAGCGGCTCGCCCTTCGCGGCGGCTTCGCCGAGCGGGCTGCTGTTCGCCGCATCGATCGCGCGATGATGGCCTTCGGTCGCAGCGTCGATGCCGATCGATTGCGTCAGGTTAAAGCTGCGTTGCGCGGCGTCATAGCCATAGATCAGCACGGCGTCGGCATGGGTGATCTCGAGCGCGCGGGCGCCGACCGTCGGCAGCACCGCATTGAGGTCGAGCGAGGACGCCACCGCGCGGCCGACCTCCTCCAGCACCTTCAGCTCGTTGATCGATTGCGCGAGGTCGCGGGTGCGCTCCTTCACCTTGGCCTCGAGGTCGGAATAGGTCTCGGCAAGCTGGGTGGCCATGCTGTTGAACTGGCCGGCGAGCTCCTCCAGCTCATCGGATGTCTTCACCTCGATGCGATGGCCGAAATCGCCGGCGCCGAGGCGCCGCGCGCCGGTGCGCAGCGCGGTGATCGGCTCCAGCATGCGGCGCGCCAGGATCGTGCCGGCGATGATCGCGACCACGAGGCCGAGCGCGATCAGAAGCGCGATGCGCACCAGCTGGTCGCGGATCGGCGACAGCGCCTGCGCGGTCGGCTGCTCATAGAACACGTGCCAGCCGAGGTTCGGCGCGGCCGTTGCTGTCGTCAGCACCGCGTTGCCGTCGACATCCTCGCCGGAGACGATCGGCCTGCCGCTAGGCGACAGCACCGCGGCGACCTGCGGCAGCGCGGCGAGGTCCTTGCCGACCTCCGGACCCTTCGACGAGCTCGCCAGCACGCGGCCCTTGCCGTCGACGACATAGGCATGAGCGAGGCGGCCGACCTGGGAGTCGCCGAAATAGTCATTGAGGAAGCGCAGGTCGATCTCGGCCATGGTGACGCCGGCATTGAAGCCGGAATGCTGCTCGCCGATCGACATGAACGGCCGCCCGTCGCGAAAATACGCCGGCGCGTAGGCGGTGCCGCGGGCGATGGTCTCGGTGAATCTGACATCGCGGGAGAAGTCGGCGTTGGAGTTCACGGTGGTGGTCTGGCGCGACAGCCGCAGCAGCTCGCGGCCCTGGCCGCTGATCAGGCTGAGCTGACTCACCGCCGGCACCTGGCCGAGCAACTGCGCGTAGTCGGCGCGGCGCAGCTCGATCGTGTTGGAGGAGGCGCGGGTGACCCAGGAGATTTGCCGCTCGAGGTCGGAGATCGCCTGCTCGATGCGCTTGGCGGTGGCGTCCGCCTTCTCGCTCATCGCGTCCGTCAGCGTGCCCTTGATGCCGCGGTAGCTGATCCAGGTCTCGAGCGCGCCGTTGACCGCCAGCACGAACACGACGAGGCCAACCAGCGCGAGGACATATTTGGCGAACAGGCCGCCGCGCAGGAACCAGTTCTTGCCCTTGTCCGTAGCCGCGTTCATCCAGCCTCGTCCGGCCCCCAATCGGGTGCGCCGCATGATCCGCCGCTATTTAGCACGGATCGGCGGGGCGGGGCCGCCGCTCGGGCCGCATGGTTATCCCTTCATATCGGCGGGGGATATCCGGGAATATCAGCGATTGAACAGCTGACGCAGCACGTCCTTCATCGCCGGACTGTCGTGCTGCTCGGCGGTCTCGCCGGGCGGAGGGGGCGGTGGCGGCGGGGCCTGGTCGGGGGCCGGCGGCGCGGGCTGGCTCAGGTCGCGGCTCGGGCGCGATGCGTTGCTCTGGTTGAGGGTGGAAAGGCCCTGCTGCAGCAAATTGCCGATGGTGTCGCCAAGCCGCCCGCCGAGCGGGTTGCTCTGGCCGGCGCCGCCGCCCTGGCCGCTGCTGCCGGGCTGCGCGCCGCCGCCCTGCACGCCGTTGAGCAGATTGGTCAGCCCGTTGATGCCCTGACTCAGCCCTTGGCCGTTCGCCCCGAACAGGCCCTTGCCCATCTCCTTGAGCTTGGCATAGGCCGCCTGCGGATTGTCGAGCATGCCCTGCATCTCCGGATAGATCCGCGGCGATACCCAGGGTCCCTCAAGCATCACGGGGATGCCGAGGCCGACCGGATTGCCGGCGCGGCCCTGGCCTTCGGTGGTCATCACGAGCTGCGGCTCGACGCGGAACCCGATCTGGCGGGTGTTGAGGTCGATGGTGCCGACCCCGGTCATCTTCACCAGCGGGCCGATCAGGTTGAGATCAGTGGTGACGGCTTGGCCCTTGTCGACCTTGAACGAGGCCGAGAGCTGGCTGAGATCGGTCGACAGCTCTTGGCTCTCCTGCCAGCCCGACAACGTGCTGGTGGTGAGGTTGCGGATCATCTGCGCCACGTTGAGGCCGAGGATCTTGCCGTCCTGGAACACGACGAAGGCGGTGCCGGCGAGATTGCCGACGATGGCGCGCTCGCTGCTGCCTTGCGAGGTCAGCGCGATCTTGGCCTGCATCTTGCCGTCGAGCTTGTCGAACTCGGCGAGGCTCTTCAGCACCGGCAGCGCGCGCGCGCCGGCGAGGTCGAGCCGCAGCGCGTAGGTTGGATTCGGAGCTCGCGCGTCGATGGTGACGTCGCCATCGGCGGTGCCCTCATAGGCGCCGAGACTGGCGAACCGGCCCTTCAGCACGCCGCTGTCGATGGACGCATCGATTGCCGCCTGCGTGAAGCGGCCGTCGCCGATCACGAGCTCCGCCGCCGAGATGCGCGCCTGTGCGTCGACATAGTTGAGCCCGGCAAGATCGACCGACGCGTTGCTCCACGTATTCGTACCCAGCGGCTGCGTGGAGCCGGCCTGCCCCGGCGGCATCGCGATCGCAATGTGCTGGAAGTCGAGATCGAGCTTCACCAGCGGCTTGTTGCTGGCGAAATCGACCGAGGCCCAGCCGGTGAAGCCGCCGTCGCCGAGCGTGCCGGAGACGCCGTTGAACATCACCACCGTGCCGTTCAGCCGCGCTTCCGCATTCGCCTTGATCGCCGCGGGCAACAGGCCGGGCGCATCGATGCTGAATTCGGCCGGCACGCTCTGACGCTCCAGCGGTGCTTGCGGCGCGGTGGCGCGGATCTCGAATTTCAGCGGCTTGTCGTCGGCGCGTGCGTCACCCGTGACGACGATCTTGCGGTCGTCGCCGATGGTCGCGTCCGCATCGAGCGTCTCGATCCGGCTCTCGATCCGGTCGCGCACATTGGCGAAGACGATGGTACCGCCGCTGACGCTGACATGCCGGATCGTGATGCCGCCGCCGTCGGACGCGGAGGATTTCGCCGGCGGATTGTGGTCGCGGGTGCGCTCGCGCTGCAGCGGCAGGTTGATCACCGGCTTGACGATCGAAAGGTCGGTGATGTCGGGTCGGCCCGACCACAGGCTCGACAGCGTCATCTCGGCCTCGACGCTGCTTGCCGCGAACCGGTTGTTGACGTCGCGTCCGCGCGGGTCCTGCAGCACGACGTCGCTCAGCGTCAGATTGATCTTCGGCCAAAGGCCGATCTTGGCGCCGCCCTTGATGGTGAGCTTGTAGCCGGTCTCGCGCTCGACCCGATCGGTGATGGTCGATGTGAGGAACGAGGACGGGATCCCGACCACGGCCACCAATGCGATGATCACGATCACGGCAGCGATGGCGGCCCCGGCGAATTTCAGTGCTCTCATGTCGCTGTTCCAGGCCGGGCAAGCGGGGTTCCGTTGCAGAAAGTCGCGGCCGATCAAACGAGTTTATCCCGCAAGCAGGATCTGGCTCCAATGACCGGAAAAATAATCCGTTACCGCATGAACTTATGTGACCTCTCCCACACTCTTATGAGGGTGATTTTTGCTAACCGGGCGTCAGGGGACTGCTCGGAAGGATTTGGAAGGCAGTACAATGAGCAAACAGGCCGAATTTGCGGTCATTCTGAAGATGAATCCGATGTTCGCCGATCTCGGTGCGGACGAGTTGCAGCGGCTTTCCGGCCTCTGCCACACCCAGCAACTCGCGACCGGTGAGGTGCTGTTCCAGAAAGGCGATCCCGGCGATGCCCTGTTTGGGGTCCGCCGCGGCCAGATTCGGATCGAGACCGGTGCTTCCGACGGCAGCCGGCTCACACTGAACTTCATGGGATCCGGCGACCTGTTCGGCGAAGTCGCCGTGCTCGACGGTCAGGACCGCACCGCGGATGCGACCGCGGGCGAGCCCAGCGAACTATTCGTGTTGCGGCGGCAGGATTTCCTCGGCTTCCTCGAGCGCGAGCCGAAGGTTGCGGTCAGGCTGATCGAATTGCTGTGCCAGCGAATTCGTTGGCAGAGCGAGCGGATGGAAGAATCCGTGCTGCAGCCTTTGCCGGTCCGCCTCGCACGGCGGCTGTGCGCGCTGGCCGAGGATTTCGGTTCCGAGGTGCACATCTCGCAGGAACAGCTCGGCATCTTCGTCGGCGCCGCGCGCGAAAGCGTCAACCGGCAGCTGCAGACCTGGCGCAAGGACGGCATCGTCGACCTGCAACGCGGCCGGATCATGCTGCACAACATGACCAAGCTGACCGCGGTCGCCCGCAACGACTAGAGCGGACTGCATGCAACGCGCGCGGGAAGATTCAATTCTCTCGCGTGCTTTGCTTGCGGATGTTGACGCACTCCTGCCTAAAAGACGTGCTTGCATGATGAGGCCGGTACCGCTTTCATCCGGCCGCCGGTCCTTGGGGTGACACCCAGCCTTGCTGGCCTCACGCCATCCACCTGCAAACCCCTGCGGTCTCTCCCGTTGACCGCAGGGGTTTTGCATTTCGATAGATGCGTGACGCGAGCGCCTACCGCATCACCACTTCGGGATCGGCCCAGCGCAGATACTGGCGCGGCGCGGCGCCGAGCTCGCGCTTGAACATCGCGGCGAAAGCGCTCGGACTTTCATAGCCGACGTCGAGCGCAACGCAGGTGACGGCCTCGCCGGCGCCGAGCCGCGCCAGCGCTTCGAGCAGCCGCACCCGCTGGCGCCAGGCCGCAAAGCTCTGGCCGGTCTCACGCCGGAACAGACGCGTCAGCGTCCGCCGGCTGAGCTGGCAGCGATCGGCCCATTCGTCGAGCGTGAGATCGGAACTCGGATCGACCAGCACGGCTTCGCAGATCGCGGCGAGCCGCGGATCGGGCGGCACCTGCACATGCAGCGACACTTCCGGCATCCTGCCGATCTCGTCGAGCAGGAAATCGACCAGCCTGCCGTCGCGCCCTTCCGGATCGTAACGGGTCGGCATGTGCACCGCTTCTTCCATCAACGCCTCGACCAGCGCGGAGACTTTGATCAGGCGGCATGTCGCCGGAGCATTCCTGATGCGGTCAGGCGTGACATAGATGGTCTGGATCTCGACCTCGCCCCATGCCCGCGACTGGTGCGCGACGCCGGCCGGAATCCACAGGCCGTGGCCGGGCGGCACGACGAAATGGCCGCGCTCGGTCATCATCGAGGTCACGCCCGCGGTCTGCAGGATGAATTGATCGCGTCGGTGCGCGTGCCGCGCGCTGGTGCTTTCGTTCGGATAGGAGGCCGCCATCGCCGCGAGCGGCCGTTCGACCTGTTGCAGCTGTCCGGCATAGTGCGCGGCGGCTGCGGGACCCGATTGCTTGCGGCAAACGCGCAAGCCGGTGGTGTCATTTCGTCGCGCTGCGACTTTCAAGTGTCGTGAGCTCCTGATCGATCGTCGTTTTCGCAGGGTGCTCATGCATCTTCCGGGCCACTTGGCCCGATCGCGATGGTTGTTGTCCCCCTTCAGGTAGCGCGGGATATGGCGTTTGGCAACAATGCCTCACCCCGCGGCATTCGCCGAAATCGAATGTGCGAGCGCGGAGACGGAGAGGTCCGATGAACAGACGCGAATTCACCAAGGCAATGCTGGCCTGCGGTGCAGCCATCCCGTTCGGCATCACGCGGGCGGCGGGCCAGACCCGCGGTGGGACGCTCAACACCATCATCCAGCCCGAGCCGCCGGTCCTGGTGACCGCGCTGAACCAGCAGCAGCCGACCTTGACGCTCGGCGGCAAGATTTACGAAGGCCTGCTGAAATACGGCGCCGATCTCAAGCCGATGCCGGCCATGGCGCAGTCCTGGGAGATCTCGCCCGACGGCCTGACCTATACGTTCAAGCTGTTTCCGGGCATCACCTTCCACGACGGCAAGCCGATGACCTCGGAGGACGTGGTCTTCAGCTGCATGAAGCTGCTGGTGGAGACGCATCCGCGCGCACGGCAAAATTTCGCCCGCGTGGCGTCGGCGGAGGCGCCCGATCCGCTCACCGTCGTGTTCAAATTGAAGCAGCCGTTCGCGCCCTTCATCGGCTGCTTCGATTGCACGTCTGCACCGATCGTACCCAAGCACATCTATGACGGCACCGACTACCGCAAGAACCCGGAGAACGACAAGGCGATCGGCACCGGCCCCTTCAAGCTGAAGGAATGGGTGCGCGGCTCGCATGTTCATCTCGTCCGCCACGACGGCTACTATCAGAAGGACCAGCCCTATCTCGACGAGATCGTCTACCGCGTGATTCCGGATGCGGCCTCGCGCGCGCTGGCGCTCGAGAACGGCACGGTGCAGCTCGTGCAATGGTCCGACGTCGAATTCTATGACGTGCAGCGCTTCAAGGCGCAGAAGAACCTCGAATTCACCACCAGGGGCTACGAGTATTTCGCGCCGCATCAGTGGCTCGAAATGAACAACCGCATCGCGCCGATGAACGACAAGCGGTTCCGGCAGGCGGTGATGCACCTGATCGATCGCGAGGCGTTCAGCAAGCGGGTCTATTTCGGCAATGCCAAGGTGGCGACCGGGCCGATCTCCTCGAAGACGCGGTTCTACGATCCGAACGTGAAGCGCTACGAGTTCTCGGTCGACAAGGCCAAGGCCCTGCTCGACGACATGGGATTGAAGCCTGGCGCCAACGGCAAGCGGGCCGAGATCAAGTACATCGTGCCGCCCTATGGCGAAGTCTATCAGCGCTCCGGTGAGTTCTTCCGCCAGAGCTTCGCGCGGGTCGGCATCGATCTCGTGCTTGTCGGCACCGACATGGCGGGCTGGGCCGAAAAGGTCGGCAACTGGGACTATGAGATGACCCAGAATCTGCTCTACCAGCTCGGCGATCCCGCGCTCGGCGTTGCCCGCACCTACGTCTCGTCGAACATCAAGAAGGGCATCCTGTTCTCCAACACGCAGGGCTATTCGAATCCCGAAGTCGACAAATTGTTCGAGGAGGCCGCGGTGACGCTCGACGAGGCCAAGCGCCAGGAGCTCTACAGCAAGGTCCAGCAGATCCTGGTCGAGGATGTGCCGGTGGCCTGGACGCTCGAGATCGAATATCCCATCATCTACGACAAGGCGTTCAAGAACATCGTGACGACGGGCATCGGCTCGCACGAAACCTTCGGGTCGGTCTACAAATCGTGACCCGGCTCGGCAGCGCCGCGGCGATCGGACTTCAGGCGGTCAGCCGCATCGCCCAGCTCGTCGCCGTGATCCTCGTCATCGCGACGTTCAACTTCGTGCTGGTGCGCGCCGCGCCCGGCGATCCGGCCCAGGTCATGGCCGGGCAATCCGGCGCGTCCGATCCAAAACTGCTCGACGACCTGCGCAAGGAATATGGCCTCGACAAGCCATATTTCGTGCAGCTCGTGAGCCACCTCGGCCGCGTCATCAGGCTCGACCTCGGCTATTCCTATCGCCAGCGTCGTCCGGTCGTTGATCTGATCCTCGAACGGCTGCCGGCGACGCTGCTGCTGACCGTCACGGCGTTTTGCCTCGCGCTCCTGATCGGCACCGCGCTCGGCGCGCTGGCCGGGCTCGCGGCCGGCAGCGTGCTCGACACGGTGTTCACCGTGCTCTCGCTCGTGCTCTACGCGACGCCGGTGTTCTGGCTCGGCCTGATGCTGGTGCTGGTGTTCTCGGTGACGCTCGGCTGGTTGCCGCCGTTCGGTTACGAGACCATCAACGTCCAGCTCTCGCCGGTCGAGCATGCGCTCGACATCATGAAACACATGATCATGCCGGTCACGTCGCTGGCGGCGATCTATCTGGCGATCTATGCGCGGCTGATGCGATCCTCGATCATCGAGGTCGCGCAGCAGGATTTCATCAAGACCGCGCGCGCCAAGGGCTTGTCCGGAACGCGCATCGTGGTCGGCCACATGCTGCGCAATGCGCTGGTGCCGGTCGTCACCGTCGCCGGCATGCAGGCCGGCGCGCTGGTCGGCGGCGCTGTGGTGATCGAGACGGTGTTTGCCTGGCCGGGCCTTGGCCGCTTGACCTTCGAGGCACTGTTGCAGCGCGACTATCCGGTCCTGCTCGGCATCTTCCTGATCCTCTCGATCGTCGTGATCGCGCTCAACCTGCTCACCGACCTGGTCTACCGGTTGATTGATCCCCGCATGACCACGGGAGCGGCGTGATGGACACGGTGCGCGCCTTCCTGCGTCATCCGAGCGGAATGATCGGCCTCGTCCTGCTGCTCGTCGTTGTTGTCGTCGCGATCGTTGCGCCGATCGCGTTTCCGGTCTCGCCCTGGGAGATGGTCGGCGCGCCGTTCACGCCGCCCGGCGAGGACGGATTATGGCTCGGCGGCGATACGCTCGGCCGCGACGTCGCCGCCGGCGTCGCCTATGGCGCACGCGTGTCGCTCCTGATCGGCATCGCCTCAGCGCTCGCGGCGATGGCGATCGGCGTCGTGATCGGCGCGATCTCAGGCTATTTCGGCGGCAAGGTCGATCTGGTGCTGATGCGGATGACGGAATTGTTCCAGACCATTCCAGCCTTCGTGCTGGCCATCCTGCTGGTCGCGACCTTCAATCCGTCGCTGCTCACGATCATCCTGACCATCGGCGCGGTGAGCTGGCCGCCGCTGGCGCGGCTCACGCGCGCCGAATTCCTCCGTCTGCGGCACCGCGAATTCGTCGAGGCCGCGCTGTGCCAGGGCGAACGCACCTGGCGCATCGTGCTCGGCCATATCCTGCCGAACGCGATCTCGCCGATCCTGGTGGTGACGTCGCTGACGGTTGCCACTGCGATCCTGCTGGAAAGCGCGCTGTCCTTCATGGGGCTCGGCGATCCCAATCTGATGTCGTGGGGCTTCATGATCGGCGCGGGCCGCACCGTGATCCGGAACGCGTGGTGGATGAGCGTGTTTCCCGGCCTCGCCATCCTCGTCACCGTGCTGGCGATCAACCTGTTCGGCGAGGGACTGTCTGATGTCCTCAACCCGCGCGTCTCGAGGCGCCGCTCATGAGCGAAGCCATGCAGTCCGGTGCGCCTGTTCTTGCCGTCGATGGTCTCTCGATCGCGCTCCCCGAGGGCGGTGATCGGCCCTTCGCGGTCGAGAACGTCTCCTTTGAGATCAAGCCAAACGAAGTGGTTTGCCTGGTCGGTGAGTCCGGCTCCGGCAAGTCGATGATCGCGCATGCGGTGCTGTCGCTGTTGCCGCGGGGCGTCGACATCGCGTCCGGCGCCGTGGCGGTCGCAGGGCAGGATCCGTCGAAGCTCGACGGCCGCGCTCTCCGCAAGCTGCGCGGCGGCAACGCCGCGATGATCTTTCAGGAGCCGTTGTCTTCGCTCAATCCGCTGAAGCGCGTCGGCAGGCAGATCGAGGAGATGATCCTGGCGCACCAGCGGCCTGCGCCCTCGGCGACCGAACTCCGCGAGCGGGTGCTGACGCTGCTGACCCAGGTCGGACTGCCGAATCCGCAGCTGCTGGAAAAGAGCTACCCGTTTGAGCTTTCCGGTGGCCAGCGCCAGCGCGTGATGATCGCGATGGCGATGGCCAACCGCCCCGAGCTCCTGATCGCAGACGAGCCGACGACCGCGCTCGATGTCACGACCCAGCGCCAGATCCTGCGCCTGATTGACGATCTCCGGCGCGAGCGCGGCATGGGCGTGCTGCTGATCACCCATGATTTCGGCGTTGTCGCCGACGTTGCCGATCGCGTCGTGGTGCTGCGCCATGGCAAGGTGGTCGAGCAGGGCACGGCCAGCGAGGTGCTTCGCAATCCGCAGGCCGCCTACACGCGCGAACTGATCGACGCGGTTCCGAAGGCGCGCCTCGCCGACATCCACGAGGCCATCCTGCGTCCCGAGCCGCTGCTCGAGGTCATCGGCCTGCAAAAGACCTTTCGGGTCAAGCGCGGCTGGCTGCAGCCGCCACGCGAGGTGACCGCCGCTGATGGCATCTCACTGACGCTGCACGAGGGCGAGACGCTTGCGGTGGTCGGTGAATCCGGTTCCGGCAAGTCGACGCTCGGGCGCATGATCATGCGGCTCACCGAACCTGACGCCGGCGCCATCCGCTTTGGCGGCGCGGATCTCCGGCAGCTGCGCGGCGAGGCGTTGCGCCAGGCGCGGCGCCAGCTCCAGATCGTGTTCCAGGATCCGTTTGCCAGTCTCGATCCGCGCCAGAAGGTCGGCGATGCCATCGCGCGCGGACCGATGGCCTATGAGACGTCGCGGGCCGAGGCGATGGCCCAGGCGAACAAGCTCCTGGTGCGGGTCGGCCTGTCGGCGACCGCCGCCGATCGCTACCCGCACGAGTTCTCGGGCGGCCAGCGCCAGCGCATCTGCATCGCGCGGGCGCTGGCGCTGAAGCCGCGGGTTCTGATCGCCGACGAGGCGGTGTCGGCGCTGGACGTCTCGGTGCAGGCCCAGGTGCTGGCGCTGCTCGCCGAGCTGCGCCAGGAGATGCGGCTTGCGATGATCTTCATTACACACGATTTGCGGATCGCCGCCGAGATCGCCGACCGCGTCATCGTCCTGCAAAAGGGGCGTATCGTCGAGGAAGGCACCACCGCCGAAGTGTTCACCGCGCCGCGCCAGGCCTACACTCGCGATCTGCTCGACGCGGTTCCCGGGCGCGATTTCTTCGACCAGCCGGGCTTTGCGGCCGTGGCCGTTACACGCCCCACAGCAAGGATCAATTCATGACCGACAGCCGTTCAGTTCCCCTTCCGGCCGGCGCGCGCGAGCGCATCGAGGCGGCTGTCGACGCCGCCTTCGAGCAGCAGCTCGCGACCACGATCGCCTTCTCGTCGATTCCCAGCACGCGCGGCCAGGAAGGTCCGTGCCAGGACATGTTCGCGAAGCTGCTGCGCGAGCGCGGCTATGAGGTCGACGACTGGGTCATCAATCAGGACGAGCTGAAGACCTTGCCCGGCTACGGACCGGTCGAGACCGATTTTTCCCGCGCGCGGACCGTCGTCGGCACCTATCGGCCGGCGCGCGAGGAGGGGCGTTCGCTGATCCTTCAGGGGCATTGCGACGTGGTGCCGGTCGGGCCGCTCGACATGTGGGAGCGGCCGCCGTTCCAGCCGGTGGTCGAGGACGGCTGGCTCTATGGCCGCGGCACCGGCGACATGAAGTCGGGCACCATTGCCGCGCTCTACGCGCTCGATGCGGTGAAGGCCGCGGGCTTTGCGCCGAAGGGCCGCATCCATCTGCAATCCGTGATCGAGGAGGAGAGCACCGGTCTCGGCGCGCTCTCGACGTTGCAGCGAGGTTACCGTGCCGATGCCTGCCTGCTGCCGGAGCCGACCGAGGAACGGCTGATGCGAGCCCAGGTCGGCGTGATCTGGTTTCGCCTGAAGGTTCGCGGAATCCCGGTCCATGTTGCGCGCGCCGGCACCGGCTCCAACGCTATCCGCGCCGCCTATCATCTGATCGGCCATCTCGACACGCTCGAGGCGGAGTGGAACGAACGTGCCAAGTCGCATCGCCATTTCGGCGCGGTGCATCACCCGCTCAACTTCAATCCCGGCATCATCAAGGGCGGCGATTGGGCCTCCAGCGTGCCGGCGTGGTGCGACGTCGATTGCCGGATCGGAATCCTGCCGGGATGGAAAATCGCCGACTGCCAGGCCGAGATCGTCGAGTGCGTGACCAAGGCTGCCAGGGCCCATCCGTTCCTCGCCAACAATCCGCCAGAGATCGTCTGGTCCGGCTTCCTGTCGCCGGGCTATGAAGCGACCGAGGTGCAGGAGAGCGAGGCGGTCCTCGGCTCGGTCTACGAGCATGTGTTCGGGCGCAAGCTGACGGATTTTCCCTCGACCGCGCTGACGGATGCGCGCTTCTATGGCCTGGATTATGGTGTTCCCGCATTCTGCTTCGGCGCCAGGATGGAGAACGCGCACGGCTTCAATGAACGGGTCCAGCTCGATTCGCTGAAGAAGGTGACCAAGGCCTACGCCCTCTTCGTCGCGAGCTGGTGCGGGATCGACGCGGTATAGAGCATGATCCGGAAAAGTGCGAAGCGGTGTTCCCTCGCGACAAACGCGGAGCGTTTGCGCGGAGATCATGCTCAACGAATTGAGACAAACCAAACGGGAGGTTCGCTATGGGTGACCAGAGTGCGGGCGGCAAGCCGCCGGTCAAATCGCACGAGGATCTTCGTGCGCATTTCGGGCAATTGAGCCCGCTCGCCGAGAAAAAGGTGCTCTATCATCTCGACAAGTTCTGCCGCGACTTCATCGCGCTGTCGCCGTTCCTCGTCATCGCTTCCAGCGACGGCAAGGGTCATGCCGACGCCAGCCCGCGCGGCGATGCGCCGGGCTTCGTCTCCGTGCTCGACGACAAGACGCTGCTGATCCCGGATCGGCGCGGCAACAACCGGGTCGATACGTTCGGCAATATCATCGCGTCGCCCGGGATCGGGCTGATCTTCATGGTGCCCGGCATCAACGAAACGCTGCGCGTCAACGGGCGGGCCGAAATCTCGCAGGAGGCGGATCTGTTGACGCCGCTGACGGTGCAGAACGTCACGCCGATCATCGGGCTCAAGGTGCATGTCGATGAGACCTACTTCCACTGCGGCAAGGCACTAATGCGCTCGAAGCTCTGGAATCCCGCCGCGCAAGTCGAGCGCCACAGCTTTCCGACGCTCGGCCGGATCATCGCCGAGCAGACCGCCGCGATCGAGGTCGAAGTCGCCGAGAAGGCGATGGAAGAGGCCTATCGGACGCGGCTGTATTAGAACTTGAGATCACCCGCATGCGCAGGCGATGACACCGCCTGGTGTAACGCCCTGAATCGATATCCTTCCTTACCGTCGTCCCTGCGAAAGCAGGGACCCATAACCACAGCTGCCAATCGTTGGGCGATGCTGGAACGACGAGTCGCTGCAACAAGGTCCGCCGCGGCGTATGGGTCCCTGCTCCCGTGCGCAATTGCGCACCAGGCAGGGACGACGTGTTGGAGGAGTCGTAGACTCACACCACGATTTCGGAATAATGGAAAAATATCGCTGATTTGCCCGACGTGTCAAGTCGCCGTGTCGGATTCGCCGTGTCGGATTCCGGCCGCCGTCGGCTCCTTTGCATGGGGTTGTTTTCGATATTTTGGAGTACGTCATCTCGTACGGGTCGCACCGCTGGCGAGGCGCGGCCTCAGCTCATTCCGCGGCGGGCGAGATCATGTTCGGCGGGCCGGGCGGGCGCTTGGTGTCGTCGGACTGGTGCTCGTTCGGGGTCAGCTCGTGGTCGGCATGCGAGACCACGAGCCGCTTGCCGAAGCGCCAGATCAGGCCGCCGACATCATCCATCACCATGAACATCGCCGGCACGAACACCAGCGACAGCGCGGTCGAGAAGATCAGGCCGCCGATCACTGCGAGCGCCATCGGCGAGCGGAATTCGCCGCCGGCGCCGAACGCAAGCGCTGACGGCATCATGCCGGCGGCCATCGCGATCGTGGTCATCACGATCGGGCGGGCGCGCTTCATGCCGGCGTCGATCATGGCTTCCTCGCGCGCCTTGCCGTCGCGGATCGCCTCCACCGCGAACTCCACCAGCATGATGGCGTTCTTGGTGACGATGCCCATCAGCATCAGGATGCCGATCCACACCGGCGTGGTGAGCTGCTTGCCGGTCAACAGCAGTGCGCCGATCGCGCCGCCGATCGAGAGCGGCAGCGAGAACAGGATGGTGATCGGCTGCAGGAAGGTGCCGAACAGCAGCACCAGCACGGCATAGACCATCATCAGGCCGGCGGTGATCGCGGTGGCGAAACCGTCGGACAGCTCGGCGAGGCTCTCGGCGTCGCCGGACGGGCTGACCCGCACGCCCTTCGGCAGGGTCTTCATGACCGGCAGGTCGTAGATCAGCTTGGTGGCGTCGCCGAGCGCGGCATTGCCGACAAGGTCGGCGGCGACGGTGGCCTGCCGCTCGCGGTCGTAGCGGTTGATGCTGGTCGGGCCCTGGTCGAGCTGGATGTCGGCGACGACGGAGAGCGGCACGCCGCCGCGCTCGCCCCGCTGGCCGAGCGGCACCCGCAGCTGCTCCAGCATCTGCAGGTCGCTGCGCGCATTGTCCTCGAGCTGGACGCGGATCGGCACCTGGCGGTCGCCGGCGTCGAACTTCGCCAGCGCCGGGCCGACGTCGCCGATGGTGGCGACGCGAATGGTCTGCGACAGGCTTTCGGTCGAGACGCCGAGCCGGGCCGCGAGCTCGGCGCGCGGGCGGATGCGCAGCTCGGGCCGGTCGAGCGCGGTCTCCGAGATCACGTTGGCGATGATCGGAATCCGCTTCATCTGCGTCGCGAGTTCGCTGGCCACGTTGTTGACGATGTTGCTGTCGGTACCGGTGACGACCAGCGAGATCGCGCGCAGGCCGTTCTCGTCGAGGAACCAGAACCTGATATCCGGGACGTTATCGAGCTCCTTGCCGATCGACAGTTCGAGCTCACGCTGGGTGATCTTGCGGTCGGCCTTCGGCGTGTAGTTGATGATCAGCGCGGCGCGGCGCACCTCCTGCAGGCCCGGCGGCACCCGGCCGCCATCGACGAACACGCTTCGTACCTCGGGCCGCTTGCGCAGCCGCGCCACGATCTCCTCGGTGACCTTCTCGGTGTAGGCAAGCTGCGAGCCGGGCGGCAGCTCCATCGCGAGCAGCGAGCGCGCGGTGTCCTGCGCCGGCAGGAAGCCCTGCGGCAGCAGCGTGATGCTCCAGATCGACGCGGCGAAGATCGCAAAGCCGATCAGCACGGTGACGAAGTAATGCTTCACCGACCAGGTGACGAGGCTGTGATAGCCGCGCAGGATCGGGCCGGGCGGCGGATCGTCGTGGTCATGATGCTTGAGGAAATAGGCGGCCAGCATCGGCGTAACGAAGCGCGCGGCGAGCAGCGAGAAGAACACCTGCACCGACACGGTGATGCCGAACTGCTTGAAGAACTGCCCGGCAATGCCTGACATGAAGCTCGCCGGCGCGAAGATCGCGATGATGGTGAGCGAGATCGCGATCACCGCAAGGCCGATCTCGTCGGCCGCTTCGAGGGCGGCACGATAGGGCGTCTTGCCCATCCGCATGTGGCGGACGATGTTCTCGATCTCGACGATGGCATCGTCGACCAGGATGCCGGTCGACAGCGTGATGGCGAGGAAGGAGACGAGGTTGAGCGAGAAGCCGAGCAGATCCATCGCCCAGAATGCCGGGAAGATCGACAGCGGCAGCGAGACCGCCGCGATGATCGTGGCGCGCATGTCGCGCAGGAACAGCAGCACGATGATCACGGCGAGGATCGCGCCCTCGAACAGGGTCGAGATCGCGGCCTCGTAATTGCCCTTGGTGAACTCGACCGAGGTGTCGATCAGCTTCAGGTCGACATCGGGATAGGCCACCTTCAGCGCGTCGATCCGCTTCTGCACCGCGGCCGCGACGACGACGTCGCTGGCGCCCTTGGAGCGCTTGATGCCGAGCGCGACAACCGGCTCGCCGTTGAAGCGGGCGAAGGTGCGCCGGTCGGCGATGGTGTCGGTGACGGTGCCGAGATCGTCGAGCCGGATCTCGCCGCCGCCGAACAGCGGGATCATGGTGCCGGCGAGCTCGTTCAGCGTCTTGGCGCCGGCCAGCGTGCGGATCGCCTGGTCGTTCTTGCCGATCTCGGCGCGGCCGCCGGCGACGTCGACATTGGTGCCGCGCAGGATCTGGCTGACATTGACCGCGGTGAGCCCCACCGCCTGGAGCTTGTCGGGATCGAGCGAGACCAGGATCTCGCGCTCGACACCGCCGATGCGCTCGACCTGGGCGACGCCGCGCACGCCCTGCAGGGCGCGCTTGACCACGTCGTCGACGAAATAGGACAGCTGCTCCGGCGTCTTGCCGGGCGAGATCGCAGCATAGGTCACGATCGGCAGGCCGATCACGTCGACGCGCTGGATCAACGGCTCGGTGACATTCTGCGGCAGATTGGCGCGCACGCGCGTCACCGCATCCTTGACGTCGTTGAGCGCGCGGTCGGTGTTGGTCTCCAGCGCGAACTGGATCGTGGTCACCGACAGGCCGTCGGTGATCGAGGAGGAGATGTGGCGCACGCCCTCGACGCCGGAGACGCCGTCCTCGATGGTCTTGGTGACCTGCGATTCAAGTTCCGACGGCGCGGCGCCGAATTGCGAGACCGCGACCGAGATCACCGGAATGTCGGCGCTCGGCAGCCGCGTCACCGCAAGCTTGGTGAAGGAGACCCAGCCCAGCACGAGCAGGATGATCGAGAAGACGATCGAGGGAAGCGGGTTCCGGATCGACCATGCCGAGATGTTCAAAGCCATTAGCGTGCCCGAATTACCGTGATCGTGTGCGATCGAGTTCGTCGGCGAACATGGTCTTGATCTGGTCGCCGTCATGCAGCGAGGTGCCAGCGTCGGCCACGACGATTTCGCCGACGTCGAGGCCTTCAAGGATTTCGGTCGAGGTGTCGGAGGTCAGCCCGACGCGCACCCTGCGGGTCTCGACGGTGTTGCCCTTCACGACCTGCAGGGTCAGGCGGTCGATCGCGGTACGCGGCACCGCGACGCCGCAGGAGCGCTTGGCGTCGATATTGGCACGCGCGAACATGCCGACCTTCAGCGTCGGATTGTTGTTGATGGTGATGCGGACGTGCCCGAGCTGGGTGGTGCGGTCGATCTGCGGCGAGATTTGGCGGACCTTGCCGACCATGTCGGGCGCATCGTCGCGGCTGATCCGCACATTGGCGCCGGGATTGAGCTTCAGGAGCTGGAAGCCCGGCACCTCGGCGTCGAGTTCGATCTCGTTGTTGATCGAGATCTTGAACATCGGAGGCGCCTGCGGCGAGGCCGGCGCGCCGGGCGCGGTGCGCACTTCGGTGACGAGGCCGGCCGCCGGCGCCCGCAGCACAAGCGGCTTGGCATTGGCCTGTGCGGCCTGCTGCGGCGGCGGGGTCAGCCGCGCCAGTTCCTGGTTCTCGGTGACGGTGTCGCCCTCGCGGACCAGCACGTCGGTGACCTTGGAGCCGTCCTGGTCGACATTCACCTGCGCCTCGCGGCGCGGCACGATGAAGCCGGTGACGCGGACCATGTCGGAGAAGCAGGCATTGGTCGACTTCGTCACCACGACCAGCGCCTGGCCCGGCGTCTCCTTCTCCTCCGGATGGGAGCGGTGCTCGAACGCGTAATAGGCGATCGCGAGGGCGAGGAAGAACACCGTGCCGAGCGCAGGCTTGAGGTATTGGGAAAAATTCATCGCCTGATCAATCCAGAGCTTGGCGCGTCATCGGTGTTGGTCGAAGTCTCATCACGCTCGCTATCGTATTGCCTGGGCATTCGGAAGGCCGGTGCCATTGTTCCGGATCATGCCCTAACGTCATGTGAGGCGGGTCACCTGTTATGCCACATTGGGGCTCGGCCCAAACAGCATTGGCCCTAAAGCAAATGCGCCCCGCCGGGGTGCGGGACGCATTGTAGCCTCAAAAAGGGGCCACGCCACCGCCCATCACTTGGCGGCGGTGGCCTTGTTTTCCATGTTCACGACCTGCACGCGCCGGTTCACCTCCGCCATCGGGTGGCTCGGGTCCTTCAGCTTGCTCTTGCCATAGCCGACGGTGACGAGATCGGTGCCGTTGATGCCGTATTTGTCGACGAGATAGCGCTTGATGGCGTCGGCACGGCGTTCCGAGAGGCCCTGATTGTAGTCCTCACCGCCGGCGGCGTCGGTGTGGCCGGCGACCACGAAGGTTAAGCCCTTCAGGTCCTGATTGGTCAAGGCGCGGCCGAGCGCCTGCACCGACGGCAGCGACTTGGCGCTGATATCGGCGGAGTTGTAGTCGAAGTTGATCTCGAGATCGATCTTGGGCTTGTCCTGGACGATGGTCGCGATTTCCTCGCGTTCCGCCGAGGACAGCGAGCGGGTGGCGCGGCCACGGACGCTCTGCACGAATTTGGCCTGGTCGGCATTCAGCTCCGGCGAGGTGGTCTGCGGGCCGGCCGAAAGGCCGCGGGTCAGCGGCTTCTTGTCGGGCGTCAGCGCCTTGATGATCTGGTCTTCGGTGACGTCGCCGGCATGGGCGACGGCCATGCCGAACGACAGCGCGGCGCCAACGGTCATGATTGAAACGATCGCGGCCTTTGCCGACGGCTTGAACATTTCGGTCCCTCCTGCGCAAGCTGGCGCGGTTCCAACGACTATTCAGATTGATTGCCGGCATCGCTGCCCGGCTCGCACCCTCTGATTAGTCGCTCAATTCCGTCAGCGGTTCGCGCCGCGGGCAGACCTTCGTCCATTGTCACTGCACGCCGTAGTCGGCGAATTCCTTGACGATGTTCGGGTCCATCGCCTTGGCGTTGGCGATGTCGAGATCGCCCTCCGCGACCGCGCCGTTGCGCTGCTTGGCGAGCCCGCGCCCGTATAGCGACGAGGTCAGCCGCGGGTTGATCTTCAGCGCGGCGTCGAAATCGGCGATCGCGTTCTTGTTCTGCCCGCCCTTCAGGTTCATCAGCCCGCGGCTGTCGAGCGCATCGACGAAGTTCGGGCGCAGCCGCAGCGCCTCGTTGCAGTCCTTCAGCGCCGCCTGCAGGTCGCCGATCACGGTGCGGACCCAGCAGCGGTTGTTATAGGCCTCGACATCCTTCGGGTTCAGTCGCAGCGAATTGGTGAAGTCCTTCACCGCGAGGTCGTAGGCCCCCTTGCTGGCATAGACCTGGCCGCGGCGATACAGCGCCGCTGCGTCGTCGGGATTCTTGTCCAGCTTTTCGCTCAGGCCCTTGATCGTCGGATCATCGGCGAGCACAGGCGAATTGCTCGGCGCCGGCGTGGGCTGGATCACCACCGGCGGCGGAGCCGCGGGCGGCGGCAGGGCGATCTCGGGCGCCTTGGGCTGGGGTGGCGGTGCAGTCGGCGCTGCCGCAATCGGAGGCGTCGGCGGCGCCGGTGATGGTGTCGGCGCTGTTGCCGCTGGTGGCGTCGGGGTCGCCGCGGGCGGTGTCGGCGTTGCTGCGGGCGGAGCCGGCGGAGGCGCGACTGGCGGTGCCGCTGCCACTTCCGGTGACGGCGACGCGGCGGTTGCCGGCGCGGCGTTCGACGGCCCGGCCGTGCCGGCCGAAATGAACGAGAAATCCTCGGCCAGTGACGACGAGATCCACGGCACCTGTTCCTGCCGCGAGGCGCGGGTGACGCCGACGCGGGTGCGGTTCAGCGTTTCCTCGGCCATCAGGTCGGGGGTGCGGATCTCCTTCAGGAGTTCCCGCACGAACAGGCTGTGGTCGCTGCCATTGTCGGAGACGACAGACGACAGCGCGGCCGAATACATCACCAATGTACCGTTCGGGGCGATCACCGGGGCGAGCCCTGCCGAAAAGCTGCGGAAGCGCCGCTCGAACGGGTTGCGCCGCGAGGCGTCGATCAAGGCGATCTTCACACCGGCGCCACGGCTGTTGATTTCCCCGAGCACGGTCTCGAGGCTGAAGCCGTCGCGCCGAACGTCGGCCTCGGCCCAGATCTGCGCATCGATCGGGATCATGTAGCTCTGCCGGTTCGACTGGATACCGTAACCGGAGAAGAAGATCAGGGCGACCGAGCCCGGCTTGATCTTGCCGTAGAGCCGGTCGAAGGCGCGACGCATGCCGTCGCCGGTCAGGTTCTCGCCGACCTCGACGGTGAAGCCGTCGCGCTTGAGCTCGTCGGCGACGTCACGGGCGTCGTTGACCGGCTCCTTCAGCGGTGCGTCGGCGTCGGGATATTTGGCGTTGCCGATGACCAGCGCGAAACGGTCGCCGGCGGCAAAGGACAAAGTGGGCGCCGCGATTGAAAAAATCAGCGTGGCGAGCAAGGCAAGGCGGATTTTCATAATCGCAGCAAATCCAGATCGCGGCATTCCAGTGAAACGGCGCCGCTTCCAGCCTGCGCCTCGGGAACCTTACTCTAGCGAAAATCCATTATCAAACCACGGCCAAACCCCGTCAACGGCTTGCGGCAGCATCGTTTATCGCGGTGATGCCAGCCAGACCGCAGTGCAGCAGCATGCGGTCATGGCGGCCATCCTCATCCGGCACGGTGCTGGTTCCTGCGGGCCGATAACGTGCCTGCACTCACGAAGGCTGTCGCCACCCTGTCATGCGCTCGTCGCACGCCGCGCGGTTTGACCTTTGCGCGAGGCGATGGCTTTGTGTTCGGGACGGCAGGCTATTCAAAGACAAGCCGTTCAAAACAGGCCTTGCAAACAAGAGCGAAACCGATGGGAAACGCCTACGAGATCTACGCCCTGCGCTATGCGACGATGTCGCCGCGCACGCCCCACCTCAACTTCCTGGTGCCCGATCCGCACGATACCACCGCGCAGGACCTGGATTATTTCGTCTGGCTGATCCGTGGCCATGGCCGCGACATCCTGGTCGACACCGGCTTCAACGCCGAGGAGGCTAAGGCGCGCGCCCGCAAGCTGACGCTCAACCCGGTCGACGCGCTGGCCGGCTTCGGCGTCAGTGCCGATAGCATCAAGGATGTCGTCGTCACTCACCTGCATTACGACCACGCCGGCAATCTCGATCGCTTCCCGAACGCCAAATTCCATCTGCAGGAACGCGAGATGAGCTACGCGACCGGCCGCTGCATGTGCAACGGCATGCTGCGCCATCCGTTCTCCATCGAGCACGTCACGCAGATGGTGCGCCACGTCTATGGCGAGCGCGTCACCTTCCACTCCGGCGACGGCGAGATCGCACCCGGCGTCACCGTGCATCGCGTCGGCGGCCATTCCGACGGCCTGCAAGTGGTGCGCATCGAGACCGCGCGCGGCCCGGTCGTGCTGGCGTCGGACGCCGCGCATTATTATGCGAACCTGCACAAGCGCAGCCCGTTCCCGATCGTCTACAATGTCGGCGACATGGCGCAGGGCTGGGAGACCGTCGAGCGGCTCGCCGGTCATCCGGACCGCTTCATTCCCGGTCACGATCCGATCGTCAGCGAGATCTATCCGCGCGCCAGCGACAAGGTCGATGCGTTCGCGCTGCATCTGGCGCCGTCGCGATCGTTCGCGAAATAGCCTCGCCGATTGGGCGAGGCTCGTCTGCAACACGTCAAGAAACGTCAAAAGAAGCGATATGACTGACACCAAGACGACTGACACCAAGACTCTCGGGTTCATCGGCCTCGGCGTGATGGGTGAGCCGATTTGCCGCAACCTGGTCAAGAAGAGCGGCAAGCGCGTTGTCGTGTTCGACCTCTCGGCCGAACCGCTGCAGCGGTTGCGCGCCGACGGTGCCGAGGTTGCCGCGTCGGTCGCCGACGTCATCAAGCAGAGCGATGTGCTGTTCCTCTGCTTGCCGAGCGCCAGGCACGTGCGCGCGGTGTTCGAAGGCGACGGCATCTTGAAGAACACGAGAAGCGGCCAGATCGTGGTCGATCTCGGCACGTCTTCAGTCAGCCAGACCCGCGATTTCGCCGCGCAGTTGCAGGCCAAGGGCGCGGCGTGGGTCGACGCACCGATCGCGCGCACGCGGCAGGCGGCGCAGGACGGCACGCTCAGCGTGATGGTCGGCGCGGTGCCCGCGCTTTATGCCGCGATCGAGCCCTTGATCCGCTGCTTCGCCACCGATGTCACCAATTGCGGTGACGTCGGCGCCGGGCAGGTGACCAAGATCCTCAACAACATGGTGCTGTTCGAGACCGTGAACGCGCTGGCCGAGGCTGTCGCGGTGGCGAAGCATAACGGCGTCGATCCGAAGCTGCTGCTGGAAACCTTGTCGAAGGGCTCGGCCGACAGCTTTGCGCTGCGCAACCATGGCATGAAGGCGATCGTGCCCGGCGTGTTTCCCGAGCGCGCATTCTCGACCGAATATGCGCTGAAGGATCTGTCCTACGCGCTGGAGCTCGCCGCCGATGCGGGCATCAAGATCCGCGGCGCGGAGCTGATCGGCACGGTGCTTCAGGAAGCGATCGACAAGGGATCGAAGGACAATTATTTTCCGGTGATCGCGACACATATCGACAGGGCGTAACGGCACCGTCATTGCGAGGAGCGTAGCGACGAAGCAATCCATCGTCCCGCATGCTCGGATGCATGGATTGCTTCGCTTCGCTCGCAATGACGGTGGAAGGAGCCGCACAAGATTCCATCACCGTCACCCCCGCGCAAAGGCTTCGCCTTTGTCGCTGGAGGAGCGCGCTCTTGCGCGCGTCTCGAAGGGTCGACGGCCACCAGCCGGGCCGTGCATCCTTCGAGACGCGCTGCGCGCTCCTCAGGATGACGGGTTGAGTGAGCCTAATACACGTCCTTGGCGTCGGCCTCTTCGCTGGTCTGCACCAGTTCGAGGCTGTTCTCGACCTTGCCGAGCAAGCGGCCGAGGTCGCGGCGTTCCTGTGCGGAGAGGCAGGACAAGATCTCCTGTTCCTTGCGCAGCAGGCGCGGGATCAGTTCCTCGTAGAGCGCCTGGCCCGTTTTGGTCAGTCGCAGGCGGAATTCCCGGCGGTCGTCGGCGTTCTCGACGCGCTCGACGATCTCGCGCTCCATCAGCGCCGACACCGCGCGGCTGATGGTGGATTTATGGGTGCGCGTGCAGTGCGCGATGTACTGCGCGCTGCAGGGATCGCTGCGGAAGCCGAGCGTTGCGAGCACGCGCCACTCCGGAATGTCGAGGCCGTAGCGCGCCTGATATTCGCTCGACAGCGCCGAGGACACCTCGGCCGCCAGCCGGTTCAGGCGGAACGGCATGAAATGGAAGAGATCGAGGCGCTTCTTGGTCGGCGCGATAGTGTCGCGCAGCTCCGCTTCCACGGCACTGCGCGGCCGGGCTGGAGGCTGGCTTGCAGAGGTCCGTGCCAAAAATCCCTCCAATTTGAGTTGACGGCAGCCCCGACTGGGGGTTTAAGATAGTTGCAAGTGAGACTAATTTAGCAAGGTCGCGGCCGGCTCGCAAGGTCCCGGTCGCACGCCGGTCACACAGAACCGCAGCCAGAGGCCGCGGCGCAAGGGAAACATCCAGGGTCACGCAATGGCATACGCCAACACGGCACAGGCCAAAACCCAGTTCGGCTATCGCCGTCATCCCGACCAGGAGCGCTCGGGCGCCAATGTCGCGGAGCATCCCGTCGTCGTGGTCGGCGCCGGGCCGGTGGGATTGTCGCTCGCGATCGATCTCGCGCAGCGCGGCCAGCGCGTGGTGCTGCTCGACGATGCCGACCGGATCGGCGAAGGCTCGCGCGCGATCTGCTTCTCGAAGCGCTCGCTTGAGTTCTGGGATCGCCTCGGCGTCGGCGACCGCATGGTCGAGAAAGGCGTGGTGTGGAGCGTCGGCAAGATCTTCCACGGCGCCTCGCAGCTCTACCAGTTCAATTTGCTTCCCGAGGAAGGCCACAAGCGGCCCGCCTTCATCAACCTGCAGCAGTTCTACGCCGAGGCCTATCTGGTCGACCGGGTCGGGCAACTGCCTGAAATCGACCTACGCTGGCGCAACAAGGTGATCGCGCTGGAGAGCCGCAACGATGGCGTTGCGCTGACCATCGCAACCCCTGACGGCTCCTACCAGGTGCACGCGACCTTCGTGGTCGCCTGCGATGGTGCTCGTTCCTCGCTGCGGCAGATGGTCGGCGCGGAGTTCGCGGGCCAGGTGTTCGAGGACCAGTTCCTGATCGCCGACGTCAAGATGACGGCGGCGTTCCCGACCGAGCGCTGGTTCTGGTTCGATCCGCCGTTCCATGCCGGACGCTCGGCGCTGCTGCACAAGCAGCCGGACGACATCTGGCGGATCGATCTGCAGCTCAACCCGGATGCCGATCCGGTGGCCGAGAAGCAGCCCGAGAATGTCCGGCCGCGGATCGAGCGCATGCTCGGCCATGACAAGTTCGAGTTCGAATGGATCTCGCTCTACAAGTTCCAGTGTCGCCGGATGGCCAAGTTCATCCACGGCCGGGTGATCTTTGCCGGGGATTCCGCCCATCAGGTCTCGCCGTTCGGCGCGCGCGGCGCCAATTCCGGGCTCGAGGACGCCGAGAATTTGGCGTGGAAGCTCGACCGCGTGCTGCGCCGGCTGTCGCCGGAGGGCTTGCTGGAGAGCTATCACATCGAGCGCAGCGCGGCTGCGGACGAGAACATCCGCGAGTCGACCCGCTCGACCGACTTCATGGCGCCGGTGACACGGCAGGAGGCGCGGCTGCGCCAGGCGGTGCTGTCGCTCGCCAAGGATACCGAGTTCGGCAAGCGCATGGTCAATGGCGGGCGGCTGTCGGTGCCGTCGGTCTACGATACGCCGCTGTCGAGCGGCGATCGCGATGATTGGCGCGGCGGCCCGCGGCCCGGCGCCTCGATGCCGGATGCTCCGGTGACGGAGCAGGGCGGAGGTTCCACCTATCTGACCGATGTTTTCATCAGACAGGGAACGCGCTTCACGCTGCTGGAGTTTGGCAATGGCGCGGCTGCCGATGTGCCCGATGGCGTCGGCAGCATCCGAGTCGGCGGCGAGGATGGGCTGGTCGACGCGCAGGGCCTTGCCGGCAAGCGC
This sequence comes from Bradyrhizobium sp. KZN70725, assembly GCF_055264925.1. Classification (NCBI taxonomy): domain Bacteria; kingdom Pseudomonadati; phylum Pseudomonadota; class Alphaproteobacteria; order Hyphomicrobiales; family Nitrobacteraceae; genus Bradyrhizobium; species Bradyrhizobium sp. KZN70725. The sequence continues at coordinate 85,678 of NZ_JBUYWT010000022.1, read as the reverse complement.
TACGATGCCGAGCCCGGCACCGCCTATCTGCTGCGGCCGGACGGCTATGTCGCGGCACGCTTCCGCAACGCGGCGCGGCCGGTACTTGATGCGGCGCTGGCGCGCGCAGCCGGCCTGAACTGAGGAGCAGTCATGGCGCTGTCGACCGGTTCGAATTTCGCAAAGCCCGACGACGCCTTCCGCGCCATCGTCGAGGCCCATCGCGGCCTCACCGAGGCGCAGAGCGCCGATCTCGATGCTGCGCTGGTTCTGGTGCTCGCCAACCATATCGGTGATCTCGACGTGCTGCGCGAGGCGATCGCGCTGGCGAAGCGGCGGATGCTGGACGCCAGCCAGCAGCAACAACAGCAACAGCAATAGTTACGAGCTGAATCAGGATGGATCTTTATCAAGTCGCGCAGCAGCCTCCGCCTCACCTCGCCCCGCTTGCGGGGAGAGGTCGGAACGCATCGTCAGATGCGTTCCGGGTGAGGGGGAGCTTCCGCAGACACATCTGTCGCCGTGTATGCGGAGACAGCCCCTCACCCCAACCCTCTCCCCGTAAGAACGGGGAGAGGGGGCGAATGCTCTTGAACGGACAGGATTGAACTGATGGCCAAAGGTTTCGCATCGACCACGGATCTCTCGGAGAAGAAGGTCACCTTCTCCGAGATCGGCACCGATCTCTATGCCTTCACTGCCGAGGGCGATCCCAACACCGCCGTGATCGTCGGCGACGACGGCTGCCTGGTGTTCGACGCGCAGGCGACGCCGGCGATGGCCAACAAGGTGATCGAGCGGGTCAAGACCGTCACCGACAAGCCGATCAAATATGTCGTGCTGTCGCACTATCATGCGGTGCGCGTGCTCGGCGCCTCCGCCTATCACGCGCAAGGCATCGTCGCCTCGCAGGAGACCTATCGCCTGATCGAGGAGCGCGGCCAGCAGGATTGGGATTCCGAATATGGCCGCTTCCCGCGCCTGTTCCAGGATGCGGCAAGCATTCCCGGCCTGACCTGGCCGACGCTGACCTTCGAAGGCGAGATGTCGATCTATCTCGGCAAGCGCGAGGTGCGGCTGATGCAGCTCGGCGCCGGCCATACCTCGGGCGACATCGTCGCCTGGGTGCCGGATGCCGAGGTGATGTTCTCCGGCGATCTGATCGAATATCACTCGGCGTGCTATTGCGGCGATGCGCATTTGCGCGAATGGCCGACGACCTTGAACGAGATCCGCGCCTTCAATCCGAAGGCGATCGCGCCGGGCCGTGGCGATGCGCTGAAGGGCCTCGCCACCGGGCGCGATGCGATCGCGATGACCCGCGATTTCGTCACCACGCTCTACGGCGCGGCCGAATCATCCGTCGCCAAGGGCCGCAGCCTGAAGGAATCGATGGCGGCAACGCGCGAGGTGATGGATCCGAAGTTCTCGAGCTTTGCGATCTACGAGCACTGCCTGCCGTTCAACGTTTCGCGCGCCTATGACGAGGCGTCGGGGATCGACGATCCCGTGATCTGGACCGACAAGCGCGACCAGGAAATGTGGGCCGCCCTGCAAGGAGGATAGCGATGAACATCAATACCTCGCCTGATCAGATCGTCCGCAGCTCAGGGCAAGTCACCCCGGGCTACATGTCCGGCTTCGGCAACAGCTTTGAGACCGAGGCCTTGCCCGGCGCGCTGCCGATGGGGCGCAATTCGCCGCAGCGCTGCGCCTATGGGCTTTATGCCGAGCAATTGTCCGGCTCGCCGTTCACGGCGCCACGCGGCACCAACGAGCGCTCGTGGCTCTATCGCATCCGCCCGTCGGTGCGGCACTCCGGCCGCTTCGCCAAGGCAGATAGCGGGCTGTGGCGCACCGCGCCGTGCCACGAATACGACATGCCGATCGCACAGTTGCGCTGGGACCCCGCGCCGATCCCGAAGGAGGACATGACCTTCCTGCAGGGCGTGCAGACCATGACCACGGCGGGTGATGCCAACACCCAGGCCGGCATGGCCGCACACATCTATCTCATCACCAAATCGATGGTCGATCAGCATTTCTACAATGCCGATGGCGAGATGATGTTCGTGCTGCAGCAGGGCAATCTGCGTTTCGTCACCGAGTTCGGCCGGATCGACGCCGAGCCGGGCGAGATCGTGGTGATCCCGCGCGGCGTCAAATTCCGCGTCGAAATTCCCGGCGGCCCGGCGCGCGGCTATCTCTGCGAGAATTACGGCGGCGCGTTCACGCTGCCGGAGCGCGGCCCGATCGGCGCCAACTGCCTCGCCAATTCACGCGACTTCCTGACGCCGGTCGCGAGCTACGAGGACAAGGACACCCCGACCGAGCTCTACGTCAAATGGGGCGGCTCGCTGTTCAAGACCACGCTGCCGCATTCGCCGATCGACGTGGTCGCCTGGCACGGCAATTACGCGCCCTACAAATACGATCTGCGTACCTTCTCGCCGGTCGGCGCGATCGCCTTCGATCATCCCGATCCCTCGATCTTCACGGTGCTGACCTCGCCGTCGGAGACCGCGGGCACCGCGAATATCGACTTCGTGATCTTCCCGGAGCGCTGGATGGTGGCCGACAACACCTTCCGTCCGCCGTGGTACCACATGAACATCATGTCGGAGTTCATGGGGCTGATCTACGGCGTCTACGACGCCAAGCCGCAGGGCTTTGTGCCGGGCGGCATCAGTTTGCACAATTGCATGTTGCCGCACGGTCCCGACCGCGAAGCCTTCGAGCACGCCAGCAACAGCGAGCTGAAGCCGGTCAAGCTGACCGGCACGATGGCCTTCATGTTCGAGACCCGGTTCCCGCAGCGCGTGACCGAACATGCGGCGAAATCGTCGACGCTGCAGGACGATTACTCGGATTGCTGGAAGGGCTTGGAGAAGAAGTTCGACCCGAACAAGCCGTGAGTTTGTGTCCCTCGTCATCGCCGGGCTTGACCCGGCGATCCATCGCGCTTTCCGAAGATGGATGCCCGGGTCAAGCCCGGGCATGACGACTTTCTGAGCATGACGACTTTCTGATTGGAGGAATCAGTGACCCACCCCAACGACCCAAAGCTCCGCTCCTTCATCGACGTCGCCCCGACCTCCGACTTCCCGATCCAGAACCTGCCCTATGGTGTGTTCTCGTCGAAGGATGGCCTTGCGCCGCGCGTCGGTGTTGCGATCGGCGATTATGTGCTCGACCTGTGGGAGCTCGAGCAGGACTCGCGGCTCGATGTCGGGCTGCTCGGCGTGTTCTCGCAGCCGTCGCTCAACGCCTTCATGGCGCTCGGGCCGAAAGTGTGGTCGGCGACGCGGGCGCGGATCAGCGAGCTGCTCCGCTCGGATCATCCGGAGCTGCGCGACAACAGGGAATTGCGGGCGCGGGCGCTGGTGCCGATGGCCGACGTCAGGCTGCACATGCCGTTTGCGGTTTCGGGCTATACCGATTTCTATTCGTCGAAGGAGCACGCCACCAATGTCGGCGTCATGTTCCGCGGCAAGGACAATGCGCTGCAGCCGAACTGGCTGCATATGCCGATCGGCTACAACGGCCGCGCCTCGACGGTGGTCGTGTCGGGCAGCAAAGTGCGCCGCCCCCGCGGCCAGCTGAAGCCGCCGACCGCTGAGGTGCCGAGCTTCGGCGCCTGCAAGCGGCTCGACTTCGAGCTCGAGATGGGCGTGGTGGTCGGCCGGGCCTCGCCGATGGGCGAGATGCTGACGGAGAAGCAGGCCGAGGAGATGATCTTCGGCTTCGTCATCCTCAACGACTGGAGCGCGCGCGACATCCAGCAGTGGGAGTATGTGCCGCTCGGCCCGTTCCAGGCCAAGGCGTTCGCGACCTCGATCAGCCCGTGGGTGGTGACGCGCGAGGCGCTCGAGCCGTTCCGCATGCAGGGCCCGGCGCAGCAGCCGGAGCCGCTGGCGTATCTCAAGCAGACCCAGCCGAACAATTACGACATGCAGCTCGACGTCGCGCTGCGCGCCGGTGCAATGAACGAGGCGAAGACAATCTGCAGCACCAACTTCAAATACATGTACTGGTCGTCGGTGCAGCAGCTCGTGCACCATGCCTCGAGCGGCTGCGCGATGAATGTCGGCGATCTCCTCGGCAGCGGCACGATCTCCGGCCCCGAGAAGCACCAGCGCGGCAGTCTCCTGGAAATCAGCTGGAACGGCACCGAGCCGGTCGAACTTGCCAGCGGCGTGACGCGGTCGTTCCTGGAGGACGGCGATTCGCTCGTGATGCGCGGCTGGTGCCAGGGCGACGGCTATCGCGTCGGCTTCGGCGAGGTCGAAGGCACGATCGTCGCGACGGAGTAGGTCGCGCTGTCATTCCGGGGCGATGCGTAGCATCGAGCCCGGAATCTCGAGATTCCGGGTATGGTCCTTCGGACCATCCCGGAATGACGGGTGGGCCAGCTACCGTTCCTCGGGCCTGACATCCCTCAAGCGCGCCGTATTCGCGGCGACGTCCTCGAGGCTGTACTTCAAATGCACCCGCTTGTCCGACGGCGGCTGGTTGACCGTGCAGACACCCGGCCGCCACGGCTTGGCCGGGCGGATCGGCCGCGGCGCAAAGCCGCCGCCGCAGTTCGGGCAGACATTGCCGAGCCTGGTCTCGGCGCAATCCGCACAGAACGTGCATTCATAGGAGCAAATCCGCGCGTCGATGGCGCTGGGTGGCAGGTCCTTGTCGCAATATTCGCAGTTCGGTCGCAGCTGCAGCGCCATGGTTCGTCTCTCTTGCCGTTGTCGGAATGATCGCAAGCCAAGCCGCAAAAGCGAATGGCGGATTTCCCTCGATTCGAGCCATCACGCCTGTAGCGACTTCAGCGGCAGCCTGGTGCTCTCCTTTAGCCGGTCGAGCACGATCGAGGAGCGCACATGGGCCACGCTCTGGTGCGGCATCAGCACGTTGTTGACGATGTCGGACAGGCTCTTGAGGTCGCGCAACATCACCTTGAGCACGTAGTCGGCATCCCCGGTCAGCGCATAGGCCTCCTGGATATCATCGACCCGGTTGACCAGCTCGCGAAACCGCTTGGCGTTGTCGGGCGAGTGGGTCGCCAGCGTGATGTGGATGAAGGCGATCAGGCCGAAGCCGAGCGCCTCGCCGGCGAGGTCGGCGTGGTAGCCGGCGATGACCTTCTCCTCCTCCAGCCGCATCCGCCGCCGCGAACATTGCGATGCCGACAGCCCGACGAGGTCGGCCAGCTGCTGGTTGGTCAGCCGGCCGTCGTCCTGCAGGGCGGCGAGCATTTTCAGGTCGAAGGCGTCCACTTCAGGCATGCGTCAAATGTCCATTTCGTGCACGGATCGTGCGCAAATCTAGCAAAATGGGACCGATTTTGCACGCACGTTGTGCAGCAAATGACGGAAACTGATTCCCAGACAAATCAGGGAGTTGCCGCCATGGGTCCGTTTCCGCACGATGCGCCGCCGGCCGAAATCAGCACTGAGAACCCGATGGGCACCGACGGCTTCGAGTTCGTCGAATATGCCCATCCGAATCCGGCGGAGCTGCACGCGCTTTTCAAGCTGATGGGCTTCGTCGCGGTCGCCCGCCACCGGACCAAGCAGATCACGGTCTATCGCCAGGGCGACATCAACTATCTCGTCAATGAGGAGCCGGGCAGCCACGGCTTCAACTTCGTCGCCGCGCACGGTCCCTGCGCCCCGTCGATGGCATTCCGTGTGGTCGACGCCAAGCATGCCTATGAGCGCGCGCTCGCGCTCGGCGCGGAGCCGGCGGATGTCTCGCCCGCAGCGAAGACGCTCGATGTGCCCGCGATCAGGGGGATCGGCGGCAGCCTGCTTTATTTCGTCGACCGCTACGGCGCCAAGGGCTCGGCCTATGATGCCGAGTTCGAATGGCTCGGGGCCGTCAACCCGCGCCCGGCCGGGTCGGGGCTTTATTACATCGATCACCTCACCCATAACGTCCATCGCGGCCGGATGGATGTCTGGACCGGCTTCTATGCAAAACTGTTCAACTTTCGTCAGATCCGTTTCTTCGACATCGAGGGCCGCGCATCCGGCCTGTTCTCCCGTGCGCTGACCAGTCCGGACGGCAAGATCCGGATTCCGATCAACGAGGACGCCGGCGATTCCGGTCAGATCGAGGAATATCTCAACGTCTACCGCGGCGAGGGCATCCAGCACATCGCCTGCGGCGCGCGCGACATCCACGCGACCGTCGAGAGGTTGCGCGCCGACGGCCTGCCGTTCATGCCGTCGCCGCCCGATACCTATTTCGAGCGGATCGACGCCCGCCTGCCCAAGCATGGCGAGGACGTCGCCCGGCTCAGGACCAACGGCATCCTGATCGACGGCGAGGGCGTGGTCGACGGCGGCCAGACCAAGGTGTTGCTGCAGATCTTCTCGGCCAACGCGATCGGACCGATCTTCTTCGAGTTCATCCAGCGCAAGGGCGACGATGGCTTCGGCGAAGGCAACTTCAAGGCGCTGTTCGAATCGATCGAGGAAGACCAGATCCGCCGCGGCGTGCTGAAGGTCGATCACGCGGCGTGAGCCATGGCGCGCCGCGCCAGCGCACAGCAAAGGGTGTCGTCCCGGCCTCGTGCGCAATTGCGCACGGGAGCCGGGACTCATACCGCGGAATCTATCGCGTGTGCCGGGTAGTAGTCCCGCGGAAAAAGCCGCGCGCCACAACCGCGTGTCGTGGTTATCCGGCTCGCGCTTCGCTTGGCCGGGACGACAACGAGATTTACTTCGCTGCTTTCCAAGCCGCCGTCACATCCCCGATATTCGCCAGCTCCGGCTCGCGGATCGCGGACGGCGTGCGCGAGAAGCGCGGCGCGGGGGCAGGCTGGGTGACGCCGTGGCGTTCGACGAACACCTGGCGCGCGGCCATGTGCGGATGCTTGGGCGCTTCCTCCATGGTCAGAATCGGCGCGAAGCAGATGTCGGTGCCTTCCATGATCTGGCACCAGTCCGCGCGCGACCTGCTCTTGAACACCTGGGTCAGCTTCTCCTTCAGCGCCGGCCAGGCCTTGCGGTCCATCTGCGCGTCGAAGTCGGCGTCGGTCAGGTCGGCATGCTTGCGCAGCAGCGCGTAGAATTGCGGCTCGATCGAGCCGATCGAGATGAAGTTGCCGCAGGAGCATTCGTAGACGCCGTAGAAATGCGCGCCGCCGTCCAGGAAATTCTGGTCGCGGCCGCCGCTCCAGCGGCCCTGCGCGGCCATGTCGTAGAACATCGACATCAGCGAGGCCGCGCCGTCGCACATCGCGGTATCGACCACCTGGCCCTTGCCGGACTTCTGCGCTTCCAGCAGCGCGGCGAGCACGCCGACCACGAGGTAGAGCGCGCCGCCGCCGAAATCGCCGACCAGGTTGAGCGGCGGCACCGGCTTCTCCTTGGTGCCGATCGCAGCCAGCGCGCCCGTGATCGAGATGTAGTTGATGTCGTGGCCGGCGGCATTCGCCAGCGGGCCTTCCTGGCCCCAGCCGGTCATGCGGCCATAGACCAGTCTTGGATTGCGCGCGAGCACGACATCCGGGCCGAGGCCGAGGCGCTCCATCACGCCGGGACGAAAGCCCTCGATCAGCGCGTCGGCGTGGCCGAGCAGGTCGAGCACTTCAGCAATCGCCGCCTTGTTCTTGAGGTCGAGCTCGATGACCTTGCGGCCGCGGGTTGCGACCGCCTTCAGATTCTTGCCGGCGCCGACCCGATCGAGCGTGATGACCTCGGCGCCCATGTCGGCGAGCAGCATGCAGGCGAACGGGCCGGGACCGATGCCGGCGAATTCGACGATGCGGAAGCCGGCGAGCGGGCCCGAGGTGCGGGCGGCGGTCTGGGAGGCAGGTTTATCGAGCACGTTGTTCTTCCGTTGGTTGCGGGGCGCTAGGCGGCTGAGATGTCGCGGCTGGCTTGGTGCCGAACTTCATGCGTTCTCCCAGCCGTCCGTGGGACGGTATTTTTAATTAGCTGATTAGCTAAATTGTCTCGCCTAAAGCCGGATGTGGCAAGCACCTTTTGTCCTGTGCCGCCGGTAAAAACGCGAACGGCGCGCATCGCTGCGCGCCGTTCTGGACTTGTGTTTAGGCGCTATCAGCCCGCGGCCGCGACCGCCCGCTGTCCCATCACCTTGATCAAGTTGGCGCGGTAGTCGGCCGAGCCGTGGATGTCAGCGAGCAGGCCGCTCGCCGGGATATTGACGCTGTCGAGCGCCGAGGCCGCCCAGTTCGCCTTCAGCGCCTGCTCGATCGGCGCGACCCGCATGACGCCGCTCTGCGACGCGCCGGTGGCGGTGGCGCGGACGTCGCCCGACTTGGTCTTGGCGACGAACACGCCGGTCAGTGCGAAGCGCGAGGCCGGGTTCGGGAATTTCGCGTAGCCCGCCTTGGCCGGGATCGGGAACGACACGGCGGTGATGATCTCGCCATCCTCGAGCGCCGTCGTGAACAGGCCCTTGAAGAAATCATCCGCCGCGATCGACCGCTTGTTGGTCTTGACCGTCGCGCCGAGCGCCAGCACCGCCGCCGGATAATCCGCCGCCGGGTCGTTGTTGGCGAGCGAGCCGCCGATCGTGCCGCGATAGCGCACGGCGGGATCGCCGATCATCGACGCCAGATTGGCGAGCGCCGGGATCGCCTTCTGCACCGCATCGTTTTGCGCCACATCGTAATGCGGAGTCGCGGCCCTGATGGTGACGGTGTCGCCCGACACCTCGATGCCGATCATCTCCTGCACCTTGGACAGGTCGATCACGTCGGAAGGCGCGGCAAGACGCTGCTTCATCACCGGAAGCAGGGTTTGTCCGCCGGCGAGGAATTTTGATTCCGCGCCTTTGGCGAAGGTTGCGGCGGCGTCAGCGACCGAGGAAGCGCGGTGATAATTTGTCTCGTACATGGCTCTTCCTCCCTCAACCGTGAATGGCATGCCAGACGCGATCGGGCGTCGCCGGCATTTCCAGCTTGTTGTTGCCGATGGCGTCCGTGATCGCGTTGATCACGGCAGCCGAGGCGCCGATCGCGCCGGCTTCGCCGCAGCCCTTGACGCCGAGCGGGTTGCCCGGACACAGCGTCGTGGTGTGGGAGAGCTGGAACGAGGGCAGGTCGTCGGCCCGCGGCATGGTGTAGTCCATGAAGGACGCGGTCATGAGCTGACCGGTGCCGTCATAGACCACACCTTCGAACAGTGCCTGGCCGATGCCCTGCGCAAGGCCGCCATGGACCTGGCCCTCGACGATCATCGGGTTGATCAGCCGGCCGAAATCGTCGGCTGCGACGAAGTTGACGAAGGAGGTCTTGCCGGTGCCGGGATCGACCTCGAGTTCGCAGATATAGGCGCCGGCCGGGAAGGTGAAGTTGGTCGGGTCGTAGAACGCCGTCTCCTTCAGGCCGGGCTCCATGCCATCGGGCAAATTATGCGCGGTGTAGGCGGCGAGCGCGACCATCGGCAGCGCGATCGACTTGTCGGTGCCGGTGACCTTGAACTCGCCGTTCTCGATCACGATGTCGCTCTCGGATGCCTCGAGCGCATGCGCGGCGATCTTCTTGGCCTTGGCCTCGACCTTCTCCATCGCCTTCACGATCGCCGTACCGCCGACCGCGAGCGAGCGCGAGCCGTAGGTGCCCATGCCGAACTGCACCTTGTCGGTGTCGCCATGGACGATCGAGACCTGGCTGATCGGCACGCCGAGCCGCTCCGCGATGATCTGGCAGAACGTCGTTTCGTGACCCTGGCCGTGGCTGTGCGAACCGGTGAGCACCTCGATGGTGCCGACCGGGTTGACGCGGATCTCCGCCGACTCCCACAGGCCGACGCCGGCGCCGAGACTGCCGACCGCCTTCGACGGCGCGATGCCGCAGGCCTCGATGTAGCAGGAGATGCCGATGCCGCGCAGCTTGCCGTCGGCTTTCGCCTTGGCCTTGCGGGCCGGGAAGCCGGCATAGTCGATCGCCTTCATCGCAGCATCGATCGAGGCGTGGAAGTCGCCGATATCATACGCCATGATTACAGGCGTCTGATACGGGAACTGGGTGATGAAGTTCTTCTTGCGCAGCTCGGTCGGATCGACCTTCAACTGCCGCGCCGCCGTCTCCATCATGCGCTCGATCAGAAAACTGGCCTCGGGGCGGCCGGCGCCGCGGTAGGCGTCGACCGGCGTGGTGTTGGTGTAGACGCCGATCACCTCGGCATAGATCGCCGGAATCACGTACTGGCCCGACAGCAGCGTCGCGTAGAGATAGGTCGGCACCGCCGAGGAGAACAGCGACATATAGGCGCCGAAATTGGCGTGGGTCTTCACCCGCAGGCCAAGGATCTTGTTGTCCTTGTCGAACGCCAACTCCGCCTTCGAGACATGGTCGCGGCCATGCGCGTCGGTGAGGAAGGCTTCCGAACGGTCGCCGGTCCACTTCACCGGGCGGCCCACCTTCTTCGAGGCCCACAGAGCCACCATCTCTTCGGGATAGATGTAGATCTTGGAGCCGAAGCCGCCGCCGACGTCGGGCGCGATCACGCGCAGCTTGTGCTCGGGCGCGATGTTGTAGAACGCCGACAGCACGAGGCGGGCGACGTGCGGGTTCTGCGACGTCGTGTAGAGCGTGTAGTGCTCTTCGGCCTGGTCGTAATGCGCGATCGCGGCGCGCGGCTCCATCGCGTTCGGCACCAGGCGGTTATTGGTGAGGTCGAGCGTCACCACATTGGCCGCCTTGCTGAAGGCATCCTTGACCGCGGCTTCGTCGCCGAGATGCCAGTCATATACGATGTTGCCGGGAGCTTCGGGATGAAGCTGCGCGGCGCCCGGCTTGATCGCGGCCTTGATGTCAGGCACCGCGGGAAGTTCTTCGTAATCGACGACGACCGCTTCGGCGGCGTCCCTGGCCTGGTTCTTGGTCTCGGCGATCACGACCGCGACGGCCTGCCCGACAAAGCGCACGGTCTCCGGCGCCATCGCCGGCCACGCGCCCATTTTCATCGGTGAGCCGTCCTTCGAGGTGATGGCCCAGCCGCAGATCAAATTGCCGACCTTGTCGTCGACGATCTGCTGTCCGGTCAGCACCGCGATCACGCCGGGCATCTTCATGGCCTCGGCGGAATCGATGCCCTTGACCTTGGCATGGGCATGCGGGCTGCGGATGAAGTGAGCGTAGCTCATGCCGACCATTTTGACGTCGTCGACGTAACGTCCTTGTCCGGTGATGAACCGGCGATCTTCCTTGCGCACGACACGTGCGCCAATTCCTTCAACACCCATTGTCTAGTCCTCCCGACCGGAGATTCGATTTGCCGCCGTTTCCATCGAGACCGGCGGTGGTGAGCTTGATCGTGTGCGGTGCGTGGCGCGCTATTCGGCGGCCTGCGCAACCTTCATGCGGCCGGCTGCGTCGAGCACCGCCTTGACGATGTTGTGGTAGCCGGTGCAGCGGCAGATGTTGCCTTCGAGTTCGTGGCGAACCGTTTCCTCGTCGAGCTTGCCGCCATGGCGGTGCACGATGTCGACAGCGGACATGATCATGCCGGGGGTGCAATAGCCGCACTGCAGGCCGTGATTGTCGCGGAACGCCGCCTGCATCGGGTGCAGCTCGTCGCCTTTGGCGAGGCCTTCGATCGTGGTGACGTTGCAGCCCGCGGCCTGGCCGGCCAGCATGGTGCAGGATTTGACCGCCCGTCCATCGACATGGACGACGCAGGCGCCGCATTGGCTGGTATCGCAGCCGACATGGGTGCCGGTGAGGTTCAGGTTTTCGCGCAAGAGGTGCACGAGGAGGGTTCGGTCCTCAACGTCGACCGAGACCGCCTTGCCGTTTACCGTCAGTTTGACTGTAGACACGCGTTTCTCCCAATAGCTTCGTTATGGGCCCAGTAGACCACGCTTCATGTGGGTCGTAACCGCGATCAAAGTCGTAGTCGCGGCCCTGTCATGAAGGCGCCGGGCAGTGCCTGCGATCCTAGCAGGCGGCCGTTCAATGGGCAATTTGCAAGCAGCCGGCGGCGTGCTCCGGCGCGACGAAATTGCCCGGCAGCGCAAGCGGTTTTCGGCAAACTGACGGTGCTCGCCGCACGCCAAAATCGTCGCCGCGATCGCTACTACCTTCCGCCTATAACGACGCAAAAGCGTTGCTGTCATTTTCATCGCCGACGCAGCGACGGAAGATCGCTGGTTCACGAAATTGGGTCGAGAGACGCGCTCGCGATGCACCCATCGCGGCAACGAAACCATATTGGAGGAAGCCAATGAAGCTGAGGAGCAGGATTTTCTTTGCCGGCGTGTCGCTGGTCGCCATGGTGCTGGCAGGCATTGGTGCGTCGAAAGCCAATGATTCCGTCGTGAAGGCGGCATCCGATCCCAACGGATGGGCAATTGCCGGCCACGATTACGGCAATACGCGTTTCAGCCCGTTGAAGCAGATCAACTCCGAGAATGCCGGCAAGCTGCAGCTGGTCTACTCGCTGTCGCTGGCTTCGCTCCGCTCCAACGAGTCGTCGCCGGTTGTGATCGGCAAGAACCTGTATGTGTCGACCTCGTGGGGTCCGAAATACGTCTATGCGATCGATGCCGCGACCGGCGCGCGCAAATGGACCTGGCAGCCCGATATTCCGGATGACGTGCTTCAATACGCCTGCTGCGACGTCAACAATCGCGGCGTGTCCTATGCTGACGGCAAGATCTTCGTCGGCCGGCTCGACGGCAAGCTGACCGCGCTCGACGCCGAGACCGGCAAGGAGCTCTGGACCTCGACGGTCGTCGACTACAAGCAGGGCTCGGTCATCACCTCGCCGCCGCTCGTCGTCCGCGACAAGGTCATCACCGGCTTCGGCGGCGGCGAATATGGCGTCCGCGGCGCCTTGCAGGCGTTCTCGCTCAAGGACGGCAAGCTGCTCTGGCAGACCTACACGGTGCCGGCGCCGGGCGAACCCGGCAGCGACACCTGGAAGGGCGACACCGGGCTGCACGGCGGCGGCGCCGCCTGGCTGGTCGGCTCCTACGATGCCAAGTCCGACACGGTCTACTGGGGTACCAGCAATCCGGGGCCGTGGAATACCGCGGTGCGCTCCACCGGCGACGGCAATTTCGGCAAGCTGACCAACCTTTACACGGCCTCGACGCTGGCGATCGATCCCAACACCGGCAAGATCAAGTGGCACATCCAGGGCACGCCGGCTGACGCCTGGGACTATGATGGCGTCAACGAGCTGCTGCTCGCCGACCTCAAGATCAAGGGTACCGAGACGCCCGTGCTGATGAAGGCGGACCGCAACGGCTTCTTCTTCGTGGCCAACCGCGAGACCGGCAAGATGATCTCCGCGGAGAAATACGTCTTCGCCAACTGGGCCAAGAAGTGGGACATCAACACGATGCGGGCGGAAGAGGATCCGGACAAGCGTCCGGGCCCGGGCCATCCCGCCAAGGACATCTGCCCGAACCTGATCGGCGGCAAGAACTGGCAGCCGATGTCGTTCAACCCGCAGACCGGCCTCGTCTACATCCCGAGCAACAATGTGTGCATGGACTGGTCGGTCTCTGACGTGAACTACAAGCGCGGCGTGTTCTATCTTGGCGCCGAATTCCCGACCAAGCCGGGCCCCGGCGGCTTCCTCGGCGAGCTCGTAGCCTGGGATCCGATCGCCAACAAGAAGGTGTGGAGCATCAAGGAAGACCTGCCCTTCAACGGCGGCACGCTGACGACCGGCGGCAATTTGGTGTTCTCCGGCAACCTGCATGGCGACTTCCGCGCCATCGATGCCAAGAACGGCAAGGTGCTGTGGAGCAAGAACCTCGGCAGCGGCATCGGTGCAGGTCCAGTGACCTATTCGGTCGACGGCAAGCAGTATGTCGCGATCGTGGTCGGACGCACCGCGGCGCTGCCGGCCTTCCTCGGTGACATCGGCAAGAAGATGGTCGCCGCGGCGCCCGAAGGCGGCTCGCTGTTCGTGTTCGCCCTGCAGTAAACGATCGTCTAGGAGGCAGCATTGTCCGTGTCCTGCATCGCCCGAAACGAACTGCGCACCCCCTCGCGCAACACGCGGTTGGAACATGCAATCCGGACCGTGCTGCTCTCCGCCCTGCTCATGGTGCCGGCCCTGGCGGCCGGCGCCGACGAGACAAAGCCGCCGCTGCGGCTCTGCGCCGACCCGACCAACCTGCCTTTCTCGAGCGACGACCCGGGCAAGCCCGGCCTCTATCTCGAGATCGGCCAGGCGGTGGCGCAGAAGCTCGGCCGCACGGTGAGCACCAACTGGTACAAGTCCTATTTCGGCAAGCGCACGGTGCGGGAGACGCTGCTCAGCAAGCAGTGCGACGCCATGGTCGGCCTGCCTTTGATCGACGATTTCATGGGCCCGGCGGTGATCTTCTCGAAGCCGATCGCCCATGAGGGCTATGCGCTGGTCGGCAGCAAGGACCGCAAGCTTGCCGGCGTCGACGACCTCAGGGGATTGCGGGTTGCGGTGCAGTATCAATCGACGCCGCAGAACCTGCTCGCGCTGCGCGACGACGTCCAGAAGGTGACCGTGCTCAGCCCGGAGGAGGGCATGGCGGCGCTCGAACAGGGCAAGGCCGACATCGCCTTCATCTGGGCGCCGGTGGCGGGCTGGCTCAACAAGACCAGCTTCGGCGACAAATATCAGATCGTGTCCACCGAGGGCGACGGCCTGCTCTGGGCGACCGCGATCGGTTTCGCCAAGGCGTCCGGCGCGCTGCGCGATGAAGTCGACGGCGTGCTGCCGGCGCTGCAGCCGGAGATTGCCGCCCTGTTTGCCAAATATGGCGTGCCGAACGGCGCACCGGTGAAGTTCGGCGAGGCCGACCGCGCGACGACGTCGTCCGTCGGCGCCAGCGAGCCCGTCACGGTCGGGCAGGCCGCGGCCGCGGCGGCCGAGAGACCGGTTCAGACCGCCGCGACCGCCGGCGACGCCAAGGGGGATGCCACCGCCGGGCGGGAGGTCTTTAACGGAACCTGCGCGCATTGCCACGGCCCGGACGCGGTGCAGGCCGAGCGAAAGATCGATCTCAGGCTGCTCAAGAAGCGCTATGCTGACGACATGGAATCGACATTCTGGAAGACGGTCCATGACGGGCGGCCGGCCAAGGGCATGCCGGCCTGGAAGGACGTCTTCAACGACGACGAGCTCAGAAA
Organism: Bradyrhizobium sp. KZN70725; assembly: GCF_055264925.1. NCBI lineage: Bacteria > Pseudomonadati > Pseudomonadota > Alphaproteobacteria > Hyphomicrobiales > Nitrobacteraceae > Bradyrhizobium > Bradyrhizobium sp. KZN70725. The sequence continues at coordinate 70,596 of NZ_JBUYWT010000022.1, read as the reverse complement.
CGTATATGTCTATCTGCAGAGCGTGCAGGATACCGGCGGATCGAACTAGAAGCTGCGGTTCGCAAGAGGAGCGTTTTCGAGCGAAGTGGATACCGGTTCGCGTGAAGAAAACGCGTCAGAACATGAATCGAGAGCCCCGTTCCGATCCAATCGGAACGGAGGCTTGGGCAGTGCGAGGGTCCTCATGATGGGGTTCCTGATCATCGACGATCACCCCCTGTTCGGGGAGGCGCTTGGCAACGCCATCCGCATCTCGCATCCCGATGCCCGGATCTATGAGGCCACCTCGATCAAGGGGGCCCTTGGCATCCTCGCCAGCGAGCCGAATATCGACCTGGCGCTGCTCGATCTGCTGCTGCCCGACGTGGTCGGCTTCTCCGGCTTCCAGAAGATCAGGGATCGCTATCCGCGGCTGCCGATCGCCATCGTCTCGAGCGAGGAGGACAAGCACACCATCCGCGAGGCGCTCGAGATGGGCGCGGTCGGCTATCTGCCGAAGTCGACCTCGCTCGGCGAGCTCTCGCAGGCGATCGCGCGCGTGCTGAGCGGCTCGGTCTCGGCGCCGCGGGATTTCGTCGCGGTCGGTGCGCTGGAACAGTCCGAGACGGCGCGGACGCTGCGCGAACGCATTCAGAAGCTGACGCCGCAGCAGATCCGGGTGCTCCATCTGATCATCCGCGGCCTGCAGAACCGCGAGATCGCCGCCGAGCTCAAGCTCGCGGAATCCACCGTGAAGGCGCATGTCACCGAGATCCTGCGCAAGCTGAAGCTGTTCAGCCGCAACAAGGCGATCATCGAGCTCGGCAAGATTCCGCTTCCGGTCCCGGAGGCCTGTTCGGGCGCAAAGGCGGAGAAGGCGCCCTAGTGTGCTGAATGCGAAGTTCGTGCGATTTCGCGGCAGCCACTTTCACGAACTTCGCATTGATAAAGCACACTAGAATCATAAGTTTGCTAGTGTCCTTATCGAATCCGAAGTTCGCTCCGAAGGTGCGGCAAATGATGCGAACTTCGGATTCGGGACACTAGCCGTGCTGCACTGCGAGGCGGGCGCATTGGAAATCCTGCCTATAGGCTGCCATCCGGCTTTGAGATAACGTCGTGCGCACAATGGCTGTTATGAGCATCCGAGGGAGGACGGCGCAGCATTGACCACGACCGCGCCCCTGGCGGACGAGCCGCCGCTCGGCAAGGCGGGTACGCCTCGACTGCTGATTGTCGAGGATCACCCGCTGTTCCGTGCCGCCCTGATCGGCGTGATCGGGGCCGAGTTTCCCGATGCCGAGGTGCTGCAGGCGACGTCGATCGACGGTGCGCTGGATGTGATCGCGGCGCGCGACGGGCTCGATCTGATCCTGCTCGATCTGTCGATGCCCGGCACCACGGGCCTGCTCGGCGCCTACCGGGTGCGTGCCGCCGCGCCGCGCAGCGCGCTTGTGATCGTGTCGGCGCATGACGATCCCCGGATCGTCGGCGGCGCGATCTCGCTCGGGATTTCCGGCTACATCCCGAAGTCGACGCCGAAGCTCGAGCTGGCGCGGCTGTTGCGCGGCATTCTCGAAGGCGCGGTGTGCCTGCCGCCGCGCTTTCGCGATACCGCCGCCGCCCGGAAGGCCCAGGCCGAGGCGCGCGAGCTGGTGCAGCAGCTCGGCCAGTTCACCGCGCAGCAGCTTCGCGTGCTCGACATGATCTGCCGCGGCCTGCAGAACAAGCACATCGCCTATGAGCTCGATATCTCGGTCACCACCGTGAAGGTGCATGTCTCGGAGATCCTGCGCAAGCTCGGCGTGCGCAGCCGCACCGAGGCCATCATCGCGCTGTCGAAGCTGGACTTCGGCAAGCACGACCACGCGCCGGTGACGGCCTCGCGGTCGTCGCATGGCGCCTAGAGCCTTTCCCGTTTCGATGGAATCGCAACGGGAAAGGCTCCAGGTTCTTGTCTGACGCGTTTTCTTCACGCGAACCGGTATCCACTTCGCTCGAAAACGCTCTGCTCATAACCGCGCGCCCGACTGCTCCGCCGCCAGCAGGAACGACAGCAGCGAGCGCATCTCGGCGGGCTTGATCGGCTTCTTCAACAGCTCATGGCCGAAGGCCGATACGTCGGAGGCGGCCTTGGCCGAGTAGTCGGCGGTCACGATGATCGCCGGTACCTTGGCGTTGATCGCGCCGCGGATGACATCGACGGCCTGAATGCCGGTCTCGCCATTGTCGAGATGCAGATCGGCGATGATGGCGTCGGGAATGCCGTCGAGCGCGTGGATGCGCTCGAGCGCCTCGGTCTTGGAGATCGTCACCGCGACGTCGCAGCCCCATTTCTCCAGCAAATGGGCGAGCCCCTCGGCGCTCGAGAGGTCGTTCTCGATCAGCAGGATCTTGGCGCCCTCCATGCCGCCATAGCGATAGTCGACGCTGGCCTGTTCGCGCACCGGGATCGCAACCGGATCCAGCGTGCGGGGCACGGTGACCGAGAACACCGAGCCTTTGCCGGCGCGCGAGCTCAGCCTGATGTCATGGCCGAGCAGGTCGGCAAACCGGCGCACGATCGAGAGACCAAGCCCGATGCCGGCCTTGTCGCCGGCGCTGGTTTCGCCGCGCTGAAACTCGACGAAGATGGCTTCGCGCTGCGCTTCAGGAATGCCCGGCCCGGTGTCGTGCACCTCGATGCAGATGTCATCGCCCCTGGCACGGCATCCCATCAGCACGCTGCCGCGCTGGGTGTAGCGCAGCGCATTGGCGACGAGGTTTTGCAGGATCCGTCGCAGCATCAGCGGATCGGAGCGAACGACCGCGGACGACGGCATGATCCGGAAACCGAGATTGCGCTTGGCGGCGGTCGCGACAAATTCCTGCTCCAGCGGCTCGAACAGCGAGGCGATCGCGATCGGCCCGAATTCGGGCCTGAGCACGCCCGCATCGAGCTTGGAGATGTCGAGCAGCGTCCGCAGCATGTCCTCGAGCGTCGCCAGCGAACGATCGATCTGATCGGTAAGCGCGACGCTCTTGGACTCGGTTGCCATCTCGGTCAGCGCGGACAGCGTCAGCCGCGCCGCATTCAGCGGCTGCAACAGATCGTGCGTGACCGAGACGAGCACGGATGATTTCAAGGAGCTCGCCGCTTCGGCCTGCTGCTTGGCCTGCAGCAGGCGACCATTGGTTTTCTCCAGCGATTGCAGCGCCTGCTTGAGCTGTTGGGTGCGGTCGCGCACCTGCTGATCCAGCGCGATCGCGGTCTCGAACAGCGAGAAGGCGTTGAGCTGCTGATCGGTCGAGCGTTCGACGCGCGACATCAGCGCCGCGTTGATCTTGCGCAGCTTCTCGGCCTCGCGTTCGAGCGCCGCAATTCGCGTGGTCTTGGTATCCGTCATTGCGGCGCGAGTGCCCGCTTGCCGATGGCGATGCCGGTCAGCGTCTGGTTGACATGCATGGAGCGATACTGCTCGCCATAGGTCTGAAAGCCAATCACTTTGTTGCGGCGATAGAGCTCCGACATCTCCCGCGACAGCTGGCGCTGCTCGACGTCGAGCCGGCGCAGCACGCATTCGAAGCCGATGAACATCGAGACCTCGCCGAGATCCTCGGTCAGCTCCTTGAGCAGGCGGCTCGTCACGTCGATCGGGTCGCGCTCGCGCGCCACCGTCAGCACCATGCCCTCGTCGATGGCGCAGAAGAATTGCAGCGATCCGTCCGGGTTGGTGCGCTGGATCGACCGCGCGTAATAGGCGCCGCCGACGCGAACCAGCACGGGATGCGCGGCGAACGAGAACAATTCGAGCTTGCTATCGCTGAGGCCGACGGCGCGGGAATATTCCCGCGCGGCCGGCTCGGCATTCAATTCCTTGACGATCCGGTGCTCGATGTCGGCCTCGGTCACCACCATCTTGGTCGAGGTCGGTTCGAAGTGGTCGCACTTGAACAGGCGGAACGGCAGCCGGGTCCGGATCAGGATCAGGACCGCGGCATCGGTAAAGGCTTCGCCGCCATGGAAGACCCACGATTTCTCGAAGCGCAGGCCGTCGCCGGCGGAGCCGCCGACCACCGGGATGTCGCCGAGCGACGCATAGATCGCCGACATGATGGTCTCCTCACGCTGGCACATGCCGTCGATGAAGAGCAGCCCGAAGGAATCATGGGTGTGATCGCAATGCTCGGTGCGTTGCGCGAATTCGTGCTGCAATTCGGTGCAGATCGAGCGGCCGTGATCGACCCGAAATGTCGAAAGGTCGAACAGCGGCCGGGCCGCGATGACGAAATCGGCCGCGTTGAAGCCCATCGCGACGACGCTGTCCTCGTCCCAACCGCCGGGCGACAATTCGCCGGCCGTGGTGCAGCCGAAGATCGGTACGTCGGGCATCCGGCTGGACAGTTCGGCAATGAATGTCTGCGGCTCGTAGACCGGTGACACGAACACCACGAGCATCGCGAGATCAGCCGCCGCCAATTGGCGCGCGATCTCGTCGGCTGCTTCCCGCGGCCCGTTGGTCTTTGCCTGCACCACGACGATACTGTCGGCGGTGCCACCGTTCTGCTTCGCCAAAGGCGCTCTCCCTGACCAGAATTTTTTGCTTTTCTTGGCGCGGCCGATTGAACCCGCGCGGGTCGTGAGGGCATCCGGACCATGCCGCGATGGCTGGCGTTCCGGCTTGCCCGCGGCTTTCAGGTCGTGAGGGGAAATGCCATTGGCCGGGCTATTGCGCCGGCAGCTACGCTCGCCGCAAGCGCCAATGGCGCCGGTCGACGCGATGACATGGGACACCTCCCGATGTGTGTTCTCCTGGCCCGGGCAGGGACAGGATTTGATCGGTTCTAAACTATCGGGCCGGACCTGCGCGTCAATCACCTTACCCACCCGCCTAGCCCGACCAAGGTAGTATCGCGCCGGGCCCGGCGGCCGCTGCCCATTTACCGGGCCTTATCGATTCTGCCTTAGTTTTGCGCTCCGGGGTCTGGGGCGGGTTGCTGCCGGACCTCGCGTGGTTTTCAGAATGAAGACGGGGGTTGGAATGCCGGGGCTGAAGCGATCGTTGTCGATCAGGATCCCAACCCTCAGATTTCGCGCCAAGATCATGCTCGGCTTTGCCGTCACGCTGGCGCTTTCGGCAGCCACCATGGGCTTTGCCTATATGGGCTTCGAGCGGGTCTCCGCCGGCGTCGGCTCCTATCGCCAGAGCGTCGCGGAAGCCGATCTGGCCCGCAACATCGATCGCGAATTGATCTCCTACCGTTCGCTGGCGCGCTACTTCGTTGCGACCGGCAAGGAGGACGACGCCAAGGCCGCGCTCGCCGCCGAGGGCAGCCTGAAGGATGCCATCATGGCGTCGATGAAGGGCACCACCAACCCGGCCCGGCTCGAGCAGATCACCAAGCTGGAGCGCGAATTCCGCGCCTTCACCAAGATCTTCGCCGAGATCGTCCGCATCAAGAACGACAGCGCACAGACCGCGCAGAACAAGCTGACCCGCAGCGCGACCTCGATGCGCTACAAGCTCGACGATCTCCCGAGCAACGCCGATGATTCCGAGCTGCAGTCGATCCAGTTCGGCGCCAAGAAGGTGGCCGACCAACTCCAGTCGATCACCGGGGCCGTCAATACCTTCGTCGTCAACGGCGACAAGACGGTCGCTTCGAGCGCGCTCGCCCGGCTGAAATTCGCCGACAATCTCGTGAAGGCGATCACCTCGAATAACGAGCGGATCACCCAGAGCGTGAAGGACATCACCGCGCTGCTCGAAGAGTACCGCGAGGCGCTCGCCAAGCTGATCGCGAACGCGAAGTCGATCGACGAACTAACCGTCGAGATGACGGAGTCCGCGGCCGCCATCAGCCAGGGCGCGGCGGCGATGAAGTCCGATCTGCTCGCCGACCAGAAGCGGCTTGAAAACGAATCGCACACCATGATCGGCGAGACCGAGCAGCTGATCCTGATGCTCGCCGCCGGCAGCTTCGTGCTCGGGCTGGTCTGGGCGTTCCTGCTGGGCAAGGGTATTTCGCGACCGATCGCGGCGATGTGTGCGGCGATGCGCGAGCTCGCGGCGGGCAATTTCGACGTTGTGCTGCCGGGCCTCGGCCGCCGCGACGAACTCGGCGAGATGGCCGGCGCCGTGGAGGAATTCAAGGTCCAGGCGATCGCCAAGGCCGAACGCGATGCCGCGACCCAGGAAGCACAGAACAAGGCAAGTGCGACCGCGCGGCGCAATGAGCTGATTCGTTTTGCCGACGAATTCGAATCCGCGGTCGGCTCGATCGTCTCCAACGTGTCGGCCTCAGCCGTGCAGCTCGAATCCGCGGCCGGTACGCTGACCCGGACGGCGGAGACCACGCAGAACCTGTCGAGCCAGGTCGCCGGCGCCTCGGAGGAAGCCTCCAGCAACATGCAATCGGTCGCCTCCGCAACCGAGGAGCTGTCGGCGTCCGTCGACGAGATCGGCCGTCGCGCCAAGGAGTCGAGCCAGATCGCGGATTCCGCCGTGCGTCAGGCCGAGCAGACCGACGCGCGGATCGGCAAGCTCTCGCGCGCTGCGCAGGAGATCGGCGACGTCGTCAAGCTGATCACGGCGATCGCCGAGCAGACCAATCTGCTGGCGCTGAACGCCACCATCGAGGCCGCGCGCGCCGGCGATGCCGGCCGCGGCTTCGCGGTGGTTGCGGCCGAGGTGAAGTCGCTGGCGAGCCAGACCGCCAGGGCCACCGACGAGATCTCCACCCATATCTCGGGCATGCAGGCGGCGACGCAGGAATCGGTCGCCGCTATCAAGGAGATCGGCGGCACTATCGGGCAGATCTCCGGCATCGCGACCAACATCGCAAGCTCGGTCGAGCAGCAGAGCGCGGCAACGCAGGAGATCGCGCGCAGCGTGCAGAACGTCGCGCAGGGCACACAGGAAGCGGCGTCCAGCGTCACCCAGGTGAATCGCGGCGCCACCGAGACCGGAGCTGCTTCCGAAGAGGTGCTGAATTCAGCCCGCTCGCTGTCGGTCGAGAGCTCGCGGCTGCGCGAGGAGCTCGACCGCTTTATGGCCAATATCCGCGCGGCATAAGGCGCGCGCGGATCTATCCATCGTCGTCCTGGCGAAAGCCAGGACCCATAATCACCACTCACTATGTTTTAAGTGCAACTCGCCGCGTGCCCTTTTGTTGGGCCGCGGCGTATGGGTCCTGGCTTTCGCCGGGACGACGCTGTTTGGTTGGCGAGATGATGCGATTAATCTCGTCCGAACTGGTGCTTCAACTCGACCTTGGCGCGCTCCAGCCGCGACCGCTCGGTCTTCGGCAGCGTCTTGCCGGCGCGGTTGATATAGAAGGTCAGCATCGAGAGCGCGGAACGATAGGCGCCGCTCTTGCGGCGCGCGCTGTGCTCGGCGGACCGCTTCAGCGATGATGCGATCTTCTTCGCGCTGGTCTGCTTGAACACGCCGCGCTCGAGGTCGAGCGCATCGCTCTCCTTGGTCACCCGCTGCGACCAGCGCTTCGCCGTCCTCTTGCTTGCGCCACGCCTGCGACGCGTCGCGCTCGTGGACCGTGCCGGTGATGTCCTTGCCGTCTTGCGCGTTGCTTTCTTGTGTGCGGCCATCGATGCCTCCGTGTCTTTTGAGCCGAGAACAGATCGCCGCGACCGCGGTTCCTATGCCGCATTGCGGGAACCCTTGCCGGCCTGCCGCGTTGACACCGCGTGGCGGGCACTCCGTTTGCCGCAATTCCGGGTGAGTGAACCTTGGAGCAGATCGTTCCGGGGTTTTTCTCATTGGTCGATTCTGATGACAGTGCAGCCGACACAATTGAGTTCCGCGACGACGCAACAGGCCGTGGCTCCGGTCACGCCGGACGATGACCGCATCATCGAGACCTCGATTCCGGTCCGGCTCGACAATCTCAGCTGGAGCCGCTTTCACACCCGCGTCGTGCTGGCGCTCGGCATCACCTGGATCCTCGACGGGCTGGAAGTGACGCTCGCGGGTGCATTGTCGGGCGCGCTGAAGGACAGCCCGACGATGAGCTTCTCCAACGCCGATGTCGGTCTTGCCAGCAGCGCGTATCTCGCCGGCGCCGTGCTCGGTGCGCTGGGCTTCGGCTGGCTCACCGACCGGATCGGGCGCAAGAAGCTGTTCTTCATCACGCTCGCGCTTTATCTGTCGGCGACCGCCGCGACCGCGCTGTCGTGGAATGTCGCGAGCTACGCGCTGTTTCGCTTTCTCACCGGTGCCGGCATCGGCGGCGAATACACCGCGATCAACTCGACCATCCAGGAACTGGTGCCGGCGCGCTATCGCGGCTGGACCGATCTCGTCATCAACGGCAGCTTCTGGATCGGGGCGGCGATCGGTGCGCTGAGCGCCATCATCCTGCTCGACCCCGCGTTCCTTGCGCCGGACCACGGCTGGCGGATCGCCTATTTCACCGGCGCGGTGCTCGGCCTCGTCGTGCTGCTGATGCGGATGTGGATCCCGGAGAGCCCGCGCTGGCTGATGATTCACGGGCGTCCCGAGGAGGCCCACAAGATCGTGGCCGACATCGAGACCTCCGTGCTCGGCCACGAGCAGTCGAGCGCAGACTTCGAGAAGATCAGGCTGCGGATGCGCGATCACACGCCGCTCCGCGAGGTCGCGGTGACGCTGTTCTCCACCTACCGGCAGCGCTCGCTGGTCGGGCTCACGCTGATGGCCGCGCAGGCGTTCTTCTACAATGCGATCTTCTTCACCTTCGCATTGATCCTGACCGACTTCTTCGGTGTCGCCGCCAGCAATGTCGGCTGGTACATCCTCCCCTTCGCCGCCGGCAACTTCCTCGGGCCGCTGCTGCTCGGCCGCCTGTTCGATACGCTCGGCCGCCGCACCATGATCGCGCTGACCTATGGCATCTCGGGCGTGCTGCTGGCGCTGTCCGGCTATCTGTTCTCGATCGGCGTGCTCAGCGCGCAGACCCAGACCATCGCCTGGATGGTGATCTTCTTCTTTGCCTCGCCGGCCGCGAGCGCCGCCTATCTTACCGTCAGCGAGACGTTTCCGCTGGAGGTCCGCGCGCTCGCGATCGCCGCCTTCTATGCGATCGGCACCGGCATTGGCGGCGTGATTGGACCGGCGCTGTTCGGCGTGCTGATCGACACCGGATCGCGCAACAGCGTCTTCGCCGGCTACCTGCTGGGGTCGGCGCTCATGATGGTCGCCGCAGCGGTCGCATGGCGCTATGCCGTCGCGGCCGAGCGGAAATCGCTCGAATCTGTCGCGCGACCACTGGCATGTGTGGAGTAGACTATGACGAAACATGACGTGGCCGAGATGCCCATGGATGATGACATCGCCCCTGACGCCAAGACGGACAGCGTGCCGACGCCGGCGTCGCTGATTCCGCCGCTCCGCCAGGCCGCGGTGCTGCTTGACATCGACGGCACCCTGCTCGATTTCGCGCCGACGCCGCGCGAGGTCTGGGTGCCGCCGGAACTGTCGACCACGCTGAAGCAGCTGCATGAGCGCACCCATGGCGCGCTGGCGCTGGTCAGCGGCCGCTCCCTCAATGACATCGACCTGATCTTCGCGCCGGAAGTGTTTCCTGCGATCGGCGGCCACGGCGCCGAGATGCGGCTGCAGCCGGACAGCGAGGCGGTCGCCGCACACGCGCCGCCGCTCGACAAGGAGTTGAAGCGCCGTCTTGCCGCGATCGCAAAGCTCAGCCCCGGCATTCTGCTCGAGGACAAGGGCTATTCGCTGGCGCTGCACTACCGGCTGGCGCCGCAGGCGGAGAAGGCGATCTATGAAGCGGTGTCGCTGATCCGCGCCGAGTTGCCGAATGCGCCGATCGAGGTGCTGCCGGGCAAGAGCGTCTGCGAGATCAAGCATTCCGGCTTCACCAAGGCGACCGGCGTGCTCGAGCTGATGACGCATGAGCCGTTCAAGGGGCGGCGTCCGTTCTTCATCGGCGACGACGTCACCGACGAGACCGTGTTCGCGATCATGCCCGATTTCGACGGTCTAGCGTTCTCCGTCGGCCGTCGCGCAACCGGCGTCGCCGGACATTTCGACGGACCGAGCGATGTGCGCGAATTCCTCGCGCATCTGCTCGACGTTGATAGGGACGTCAGCCTGTCCTAACCGAAACGCATTCATCGCAGCCGAATCGAATACGGTGCTTTTGCGTCGTGGCGTCAACCTCGCGCGTAATTTTCTTTTCGCGAGTTCCCGCGAGTTCCGTGCGTGTTCGCCAGAATTTGGTTTCAATTGGGAGATTCCTTGATCAGGAACCATCTTGATGAATGGTTGTTAATACGCGAGTTGACCAACAGGAGGGGACCTGGTGAACCTCGTCGTCGTATCGAACCGCGTCTCGCGCGGAAAACCCAATGAACCCATGACGGGGGGGCTGGCTGCGGCATTGTTGCCGGTGGTGGAAAAGACAGGGGCAATATGGGTTGGTTCCAGCGGACGCGTCCGCGACGGGAACCTGAAGGAACCTTTCGCAGAGGTCGAAGCGCTCGGGGCGGGCGCGCTGGCGATGCTCGATCTGCCGGCCGCGCACTATGGCGGCTATTACGAAGGCTTTGCCAATTCGGCGCTGTGGCCCGCGATGCATTCGCGCGCCGATCTGATTCGTGCGTCTCGCGAGGACTACGCGAGCTATCGCGAAGTGAACGCGTTCATGGCGCGCGCGTTGCTGCGCTTCCGCAAGCCGGATTCCGTGTTCTGGGTCCAGGACTATCATTTCCTCGCGCTCGGCGCCGAGCTGCGCGATCTCGGCGTCACGCAGCCGATCGGCTTCTTCCTGCACACGCCATGGCCGGCGCGCGCGGTAATCGCGGGCGTGCCCAATCATCGCGAACTGATCGAGGCGATGCTGTCCTATGACCTGATCGGCTTCCAGACCGATGAGGACTGCGAGAACTTCCTGAGCTATGTGCAGCACGATCTCGACTTCGAGGTGCGCGACGGCGTGATCAATTCGTCGTTCGGCCGCACCCGCGCCGCGGTGTTTCCGATCGGCATCGATCCGGGCAAGTTCGCGCAGCAGGCGACCAAGGCGATGACGCATCCCGACGTGACGCGGCTGCGGCGCAGCCTCAATGGCGAGAAGCTCGCGATCGGCGTCGACCGGCTCGACTACTCCAAGGGCCTCGTCAACCGCATCAAGGCGTTCGACAAGATGTGGACGCTGCATCCGAACCTGAAACGTTCGGTGTCGCTGCTGCAGATCGCAACGCCCTCGCGAGGCGCGATCGAAGCCTACGGCAATCTGCAGAGCGAGGTGGCGAAGCTCGTTACCGACGTCAACGGCGTGCATGGCGAGGTCGACTGGACGCCGATCCGCTACCTCAACAAGGGCTTTGGCCAGGGCGTGCTCGCAGGCCTTTACCGCACCGCGCAGGTCGGCGTCGTGACGCCGCTGCAGGACGGCATGAACCTCGTCGCCAAGGAATATGTCGCCGCGCAAAACCCGGCGGACCCCGGCGTGCTGGTGCTGTCGAAATTCGCCGGTGCGGCGAACGAGCTCGACGCCGCGCTGCTGGTCAATCCGCACGATATCGACGGCATGGCGCGCACCTTGGCGACGGCCCTCGCGATGCCGCTGACCGAGCGGCGGATGCGCTGGGAAGCCATGATGGAGAAGCTCAACAGCGGCACCATCCAGCAATGGTTCGCCGACTTCATCGAGGCGCTGCAGGATACGCACAATGCGGGAAACGCGGCGCTGCCGGAGCCACCAACCCTGTGGCCGCGCCGCACGGCGGATTTTGCCGCGCGCTATCACTGAGCGAGCATGACGATGCAGGGTGGGTGCGTTGGTTCGCCCATCCGCGGTGCTGTCGTCCCTGCCTAGTGCGCAATTGGGCACGGGAGCAGGGACCCATACGCCGCGGTGGATGTTGTGAACGGGGCTCGTCGTAGCAGCATCGCGCAATAATCGGCACTTGTGGTTATGGGTCCCTCTTTCGCTGGGACGGCACTGAGTGTGTTGCGCGGTCAGTGGTCATAACCTCGCATGCTCGCGACGGGGCTCCCGAAGGCGAGAACCCGGCATCCATTCTTCCACGAGTGAGGCGGCCCAATAGATTCCCGGCTCTCGCCTGCGGCGAACCCCCGGAATGACGAAACGGCGGGTTGATCGCATGCACTCATTGATTTGCGCCGGTCCCTGACCGACCGCCGGCCAAAATCGCGCGCGGCCGCGCGCAAGGCCGCGGCGCGCGGCCGCCATCGTTATCAATTTACCCAATGTTTTCAATCTGTTGTGGAAATTTCGCGCTCCCGGCCTGCGCTCCCTTGCAAAATCCGCCTCAGCCCTTCAAGAGAGGGCCTCCCGGAGAGATGGCCGAGTGGCTTAAGGCGCACGCTTGGAAAGCGTGTGTGCGGGAAACCGTACCGTGGGTTCGAATCCCACTCTCTCCGCCATTTCCACGATTTAGTGCGCCAAGCCGCGATCTTCTACGATTTTGTGCGACCGGCGGCGCGTATGCAGCGCTTACACAACATGCGCGGCCCCGCCAAGAGAAGTTGAGCCCTCTTGGAGCTCCCCCGTTTCTGGCAATCGAAGCCGCAACCGCTCTTATGAGGCAGACAGCGAGAGCGCAAGCAGCGAAAGTACCAATGCCGGCGGCATGACCACAATGCCGAGTTGCAGAAAGCGAAGCGCGCCAACATGCTCACCCTCGCGCCGCAGCGCGATCAGCCACAGGATCGTGGCGAGTGAACCGGTGACTGAAAGGTTGGGTCCGAGGTCGACGCCGATCAGGATTGCGCCGGTGACGTGATGCGACGCCTGCGCGGCTTGCGTGGTCGTCGCCGCGATCAGACCCATCGGCAGATTGTTGATGAGGTTCGAGGCGATCGCCGTGATGACGCCGGCGCCCCATGAGGTTGCGTGCGGCGATCGCGCGGCGGTTCGCTCGAGCTCTTCCGCGAGTGCCGGCAGCACGCCGGTGCGATTGAGGCCCTCGACCAGGATGAACAGTCCGGCGACGAGAGGAAGGACCGACCATGAGATATCGCGCGCGATCGATAGCGGCGATGTGCGGCCGAGCAGGAGCACGATCACGGTCACCATCGCCCCGCAGGCAAATGTCGGGATTCCAAGATCCAGACCCAACGCCGATGTGGCGAGCAGGACCGCCGCCGTCGCGCCGATGCCGGCGGCGACGATCGCGGCACTTCTGGCAAGCACGGCCGGCTCTCCGTCGCGCACATCGACACTACCCGACAGGCTGTTCCGCAGGCTGAGCCGGAGCATGATGAAGGTCGCTGCAATCGCCACGATCGAGGGCAGCAGGAAGTAGTGCAGCCACTGCGGCAGCGTCGGCATCCGCGCGCCGAACAACACGAGGTTGGCCGGATTAGAGATCGGCAGCACGAAGCTGGCGGCGTTGGCGATGAACGCACAGACGAAAAGATACGGCAGCGGCTCGACCTTCGCGGCACGGGTCGCGGCGTAGACCGCGGGCGTCAGCACGACGGCGGTGGCGTCGTTCGACAGGAAAATGGTGACCAGCGTACCGACCGCATAGACGATCGAAAACAACCGCGACGCTGAGTTGCGCGAATGCTTGACGGCGAGTTCGGCGAACCAATCGAACAAGCCCTCTTTCCGAGCGACCTCGGCCAGCAGCATCATGCCGATCAAAAAGAAGTAGACGTCCGTTCCCTTGCCTGCCGCCGCGACGGCGTCTCGCCACGGCAACAGGTCGAAGGCGATCAGCAGGACGGCGCCGGTCACTGCCCAGATGTATTCCGGCAGATTCCAGGGGCGCGCAATGACGCCCAAGGTCGCAAGACCGGCGATTCCCCAGGTCGCGGCGTTGTGAGTGAACATCAGGCGACACTCGCGGCGCTTGAAACCATTGCATCCGATGCGTGCCCGGGCTTTGTCGCACAAGCAGGCTTCAACAACGGCGCGAAGACGCTCCACAGCGCGACTGAGACCGTGGCGCTGCCACCGAGAATGAGAAACATCGGCCCATACCCGAACTCCTGTGCGATCCAGCCACCGATCGCAGGGCTGAGCGAGGCACCGATGTTTTGGACCGTCATGACCGCGCCATGGCCGGCATTGATCCGCCCGGTCCCGTCGAGAATCCGCGCGACGAGGCCGGGCACTGCCACGCTCTGCAATCCCGCGCCGACGCCGTCAAGAATCTGTACCGGATAAACGCCCCAGCTGTTCAGGAGCCACGCCGCGATGAGGCTCCGGACCGGCAAGGCGATGAAGGACACCAGCATGACCAGCCAGTAGCCCTCCCTTTCGGCCATCCGCATCGCAACCAGCGAGGTCAGGATCATGGTGCCCTGGGCGATGACGATGGTCATCGCGACGAAGCTCGCGGGGTCGGCCTGCTTGTCGGCCACGACCGCCAGGCCGTACAGCGGGAGCATCGCCGCATTGCCGAGGTGGAAGAACAGCAGAGTTGCGGCGAGGATCAGCAATGGCTTCGATTCGATCAGCACTTGCAACCCGCTCGCGCGCTTGTCGTCCGTGCTCTCGCGTTCGAGCCCGCGGGCTGCGTCGTCGTCGATGGACGCGCTCGGGATCATCATAACGGAAGCGATCGAGAGAACACCGAAGACCGCCGCGAGCCAGAACACCGCGGTGAAGCCGTACACCCAGCCGACGAATCCGGACAGCCCGGCGCCGACCATGTTGCCGGCGTGGTTGAAGGCCTGGTTACGGCCGTTCTGTCGATTGAAGCCTGCCTGGCGGACGATACCCAGCGTGATGCCGGCGACGGCCGGACCGATCGCGGCGCCGGCAATCGCCGTCGCGACCTGTGAGGCTGCCACGAGCCAGAACTCCTGCGACAGCAGCACGATGCCGGAGGCGACGACACTGCAGATGCCGGGGATGATGACGAACAGCTTCTTGCTGCGCGTGGCGTCGATCAGGGCTCCGGCCGGCGTCGTCATCAACATCCCGGCAACGCCGCCCGCCGTCATCACCGTCCCGATCCAGCCGGCCTGCCAGCCCTGCGCGAGCAGAAATACGCCGAGGAACGGCCCGATGCCGGCCTGCATGTCGGCGATGAAGAAGTTCAGCGCGAGCAGCGGACGGAGCGCCTTCTCTGGACTCGCGCTGTATGAGGCCGTCGGTGCTATCGACACGTTGCATCCCGATGCTTGATTAAACAAACTGCCTGTCCGATGAGATCCTCGACGCACCCGAGCCGGTTGAGTCCGGTTCGGGTCCGGTTTCCTGTTACGGTTGCTCAGAGCGGCGTCAGTCGTCCCCTAAGCGTCAAGCAGCTTCGTGTCCGTTGCCGACGAGCTTGGCTTTCCGGATTCGTCCGCCCAATTCGACGTGCAGTTCGTAGGTCTCGCCGTTGCGCCGGCCGTCTATTTCGAAATGCTTGGGCTTGCGACGGGGCGTACCCATCGGTTCGAACCCGGCCGAGCGAGCGGCCTCGATCGCTGCGGCGGGGTCTGCGGGTTCGTGGTGGGCGTGCTCGGGCTTCTTCTTGTGCTGGATCGTCACGCCCGCGCCATCGCACGCGAAATGCGTCACCTTGAGCTCAGAAGGCTTCTGCTCGCCTTCCAGTTCGACATCGGCTCCGATCCGGAGCTTGACGAGGTCTGCTCCATGCGGCGTGAGATCGGCAAGCACCATGCCTTTCGGGGTCTGAACCACAAAGCGGTGCGCAAAAACGTGCACGATCCTGCCGGACAATTTGATCTGGTCTTCCGACATCCTGATCTCCTGATTTTCTACTGTTCGTGATTTGCTCAAAGCGCTTTGGGCCCAGGGGGCGGTGGCGGTGCTCCGGGCGGTGGTGGCGGGGCGTCAGCCCGCGGTGGTGGGGGTGGTGCCCCTGGGGGCGGCGGCGGAGGCGGCCCGTCGGCCCGCGGAGGCGGCGGTGGCGCGCCGCGAGGCGGATGCGGCGGAGGACCGAAGGCTTCGGTTCGGCCGTCGGCATGCGAGACGATTTGAGCGCGGAAGATCCCCTGATCGAACATTCCCTGGACCGTCACGATCTCTCCCCTGGTGACGGCATCGGCATTATCCCCACGCGGTCCGAGATCGATCAGGGCGCGGCCGCCGCCGTCCTCCATCAAGAACATGTGGCCGAAGATCTCAGCGACGTTGCCGCGCACGGCGGACGGACCGCCGGGTTGCAGCCTGTCGATCGCGGTCGGCTGCAGCAGCATGACGTTGCGCGGCGGCCAATTCTGGGCGACGCGAACGCCAGCGGCACCGGCCGCTGCGCCGGCGACAAGCACGGCAAGCGCGGCCCCTGCCAACAGGCCACGATGCCGGACCTGCCGACGCCCAGGCAGCGACGGGCTCGTATCCCTCTGTGCATCGCTTTCGGTCATTGGACGCTCCTTTCATGATTGCGATGCCTGAAGCCTAGGACACTGTCCCCAATCCAGCCTGAACCGTTCCGTTCAGCTTGAGTTAAGCTTGGGCGCCTAGTTCCGGTCCGAGGTGTGAGCCGAATGAAAATCCTTCTGGTCGAAGACGATCGCCTGCTCGCGCAAGAGATTGCCCGAGCCCTGCGTGAGGAGAATTTCGCGGTCGACATCGCCGCCAACGGCGAGGACGGACAGCACCTCGGCGAAACCGAATCCTACGATGCCGCGGTGCTCGATCTCGGGCTGCCCAAAGTGCCCGGCGTCGAGGTGCTGCGCGGTTGGCGGAAGCAGGGCCGGCACCTGCCGGTGCTGATCCTGACTGCGCGCGACGGCTGGACCGACAAGGTGGAAGGCTTCAAGGCCGGGGCCGATGACTATCTCACCAAGCCATTCCGGATCGAGGAACTGGTCATGCGCCTTCGCGCGCTGGTCCGTCGCGCCTCGGGGCATGCTGTGCCGCGAATTTCCTGCGGACCCCTGAGCTTCGAAACGCAGACCGGCGTGTTCGAGCTCGATGGATTGCCGTTGAAGCTGACCGGGTTGGAGTGGCGTGTTCTCGAATGCCTGATCCTGCGCAAGGACACCGTGGTCGAGCGAGGCCTGCTGTCGGAAAAGGTCTATGAGGGCGACGTCGGGACGGATTCGAATTCCATCGAAGTGATCGTCGCGCGGCTCCGGCGCAAGGTCGGCAAGGCGCTGATCGAGACCGAAAGGGGCCGCGGCTACAAGCTCAACTCGGGATCCCCATGATGAGCCGGAATGCATCGCTCGGCCGGCGCCTCATGATCGGAGCCGGCGTGTTCATCACCGCGGCCCTGATCGTCGCCGCGATCCTGATATCGTTCGTGCTGCATCGATTCGTGCAGGGGCAGATCGATCAGAGGCTCGACGCGCAGATCCTCTTCCTCGCGTCCATGCTTGAAGCCGACGGCGCCGGCAACATTCGTCTGGCGGGATCCGCCGACGGGCCGCCATTCGATCGACGCCGACGCGGCTGGTACTGGCAGATTTTGGGGCCAAAGAACGCCTTGCGGTCGCGGTCGCTCGACGGAGCGGATCTGGCTCCTCCCGATATCAGCAACAGACCCCTGCCGCCCCCGCCGCCGCCTCCCCCGATCGGCGAAGATCCGCCTCCGCGAGAACGCCCGCTGCCTGCCGACGGCAAGGGTCCATACGACAACGTACTCCACTTTCGCATTTTGAACGTCGCGGTGTCCGGCACTCCTGTCACGATCGTGGCCTCCGCGCCGAGAGACGCGGTGCGCGGGCCGTTGTGGGAAGCAATGCGCACGTTGGCCTTGTCGCTCGCGGTGCTCGGCATCGCATTGATCTTAGCGATGCTGATCCAGGTTCGTCTGGGGTTGCGTCCCCTCGAACGACTTCGTCAGGCGGTCGCCGATGTAAGAGCTGGACTTCGCGACAACGTGCCCGACGCGCAGCCGGGCGAGGTGCAGCCATTGGCCACCGAACTGAATGCGCTGCTGGTTCAGAACGCCACCAACCTGGAGCGGGCGCGCAAACACGTCTCGAATCTGGCGCACGGACTGAAAACGCCGCTTGCGACGCTGGCGGTCGCGCTGCAGAAGCAATCGTCAGGCTCAGAGGATCTTCACGGTCTCGTCGTCCTAATGGACCGGCGCATCCGGCATCATCTGGGTCGCGCCCGATCGGCCGCACTTTGCGGTCCGGTTCGGACAAGAACAGTAATCGCGCCACGCGTCGCGGATCTCGGTCTCGTCCTCGGCAAAGTGAACGCCGACAAGACGATCGATTTCGTCAATCATATACCAGCCGGCCTGGCGGTAGCCTGCGAACAGCAGGACGTCGACGAGATGCTGGGAAACGTGCTGGAGAACGCCTTCTCCTGGTGCGGCAGCAAGGTTGTCGTCGAATCTCGCGAGGAGACGCGAAGTGTGGTCCTCGTCGTCGAGGACGATGGACCGGGGCTTTCGCCGGAGCAGATGTCGCAGGCGGTGCAGGCCGGCCAACGGCTCGACGAAAGCTCTCCAGGATTCGGCTTCGGGCTGTCGATCACGCGGGAACTCGCCGAGCTTTACGCCGGATCCCTTAGCCTGGACCGGTCTCCACTCGGGGGACTTCGAGTGGCGATACGTCTGCCGTCCGCGGGGCTGGAGTGAGGGAAATCCCGGATGTCTGGTGCCGGTGACCGGTCCCTCGCTGCCGCGGCGTGGGGACACGCACAATGGATAATCCGGAAGGAGTAGTGGGCTCCCCCATGGGGAGAAATAGCGCGCGCCGATGAACTGCATGAAACTACGACAAAATCACCGATCGGCGAGGGCGGAGATCCCATGGGACAGACCGCAAAAAGGGAATTGCACCCGTTGCGCATGCTGGCGCTGCTGATTCCGCTGCTCACGACCGTTCCGCTGTCAAACGTGGATGCACAGGCGCAACCTGCTGCACCGCGTCAATTGCGCCGTGAGCCGCCGCCGCAAAAGCCGCAGGTGACGATGAATGCCTGGACGATCGGCCTCGCCGGGGGCCTGCTCGAGGGCGCGCCCATTCGTCTCGCGGCCGAAATCGCCCGCGTGGTAGACGATGGCGACAAGCTGCATGTGTTGCCGGTCGTGACGCGCGGGCCGACGGAGAATGTGAACTCGCTGCTGTATTTGCGCGGCATCGATGCCGCCATCATCAATTCCGACGTGCTCGAGGAATACAGGAGCCAGGTGCCGGATATCCAGCAACGGCTGGCTTTCGTGCTGAACCTGTTTCCGTCCGAACTGCATATCTTCGTTCGTCCCGAGATCCAAAGCCTGAGCGATCTCGCCGGCAAGAAGGTGAACTTCAATAATCTGGGTACCGCAGCGGCCTATTCGGGGCCGCTGATCTTCAGCCGCCTTGGCCTCGATGTGGAAAAAACATTCATTCCCCATCAGGTCGCGCTCGAGCAGATGCGCAAGGGCGAGATGGCCGCGGTCGTCTTCATCACCTCGAAGCCGGTGGATGCCTTCGTGCGCGGCCGCTGGGACCCGGGGTTCAAGTTCCTGCCTGTTCCCTATGACAGGAGGTTCGAAGACTTTTATCTTCCCGCCTCGCTCGAGGCCACGGAGTATCCCAATCTCATCAAGCAGGGCGAGCGCGTCACGACAATCGCCGTGCCGACCGCCCTGGTGGCTTTCAACTTTCCGGCCAAATCGAACCGCTATGAGCGCCTTGCGCGCTTCGTGGAGTATCTGTTCTCGCGGATCGACAAGCTGCAGCAGCCGGGCTTCGACCAAAAGTGGAAGACGATCAATCTCGCCGCGACCGTTCCCGGCCTGACGCGCTTCCCCGCAGCGCAGGCGTGGCTCGATCGCGAGCCGCGCGCCGCCGCAAATACATCGCAATGAGACGCGCGGCGACCTGCGCGGTGGCTGGAGTCTTGCTCGCAAGCGGCATTGCTTCGGCGCAGGCGGCAGGATATCGCCAGATCGCTCAGCTCCGCGATTGCTCCGCCAAGGAACGCTCCGAACGGCCGGAGTGCTCCGAGAAGACACCGCGGGCGTCGGCGCTGCCCCAGGCGAACCTGGGTAACAGCTGGGTCGTCAGCCTGACGACTTCACCGCTCGACTATTCACCGGTCGCCACCGCCACGACGTCATCGCGCGACGGTGCTGGCGAAAGCGCAATGACGCTTTCGATTCGCTGCCATGGCGGGCGGAGCGAACTGATCGTCGCGGGCTCCCGCGTGTCCGGTCGCGGCGATGGATATGCGATTTCCTACCGCATCAACGACGGTCCGCCGCAGCAAGTCGCGGCAGCTGTGCCTGCGTCCGGGACCGGCGTTGCGTTCGGCGGCGACGTGATTCGCTTGCTGCAGTCCCTTCCGGACGGCGGAGGTCTCAGTATTCACCTCGCACCCCGTACCGGACCGGCGCTGGATGCGGTGTTTCCGTTGGGCGGGATGGATGTGGTGCGCGCGAAGATCACCGCTGCCTGCAGGTGGCCACAGCCGACCGCAAAACCCAACGGCTAGGGATTTCAATAACGTGTCTTTAACAGGAGGTATCCATGCGCGTGTTTCAGCATATTGCGAAGGTAACCATCATCGGAGCCGCAACGGCGCTCCTGGCCGCTTCATACGCTGCGGCGGAGCAAGGCGGCGGACGGTACTGGACACCGACAACAACGAACCGCACTGCGGACTATCAGCACGTTTCAGAAAAGGTCCAAAGGGTTCATATCTCGCGCAAGGCGACCACCCACAAGAGGGAACGATCTCCTCTCGACGCCAACGCCCGGCTTCCATCCAACGCCAAGTCGCACAACCTGATCCTGCAGGTGAACACGAACGATCCCGCAGCCATGAATCTCGCGCTCAACAACGCAGTCAACGTTGCGCAATACTACAAGGATCTCGGCGAGAAGGTGAAGATCGAGGTGGTCACCTTCGGACCCGGCCTGCACATGCTGCGCGACGACACCTCGCCGGTGAAAGCCCGTCTCGAGGAAATGGCGCTGAGCACGCCGGAGGTCTCGTTCAAGGCCTGTGGCAATACCCAGGAAAAAATGCACAAGGCCGAGAACAAGGATATCCCGATTGTTCGCCAGGCGGAGGTGGTGAAGTCAGGCGTCGTGCGCGTGATGGAACTGCAGGAGAAGGGCTGGTCCTATGTGAAGCCGTGACCTGTGGCCTAACCCGAAAGGGGTGGGTGGGGTCCTCCATGCGGGCTGTAGGCTTCGCGCTGCGGTACGGCGCATAATGCCGTACCTCAACAGATCGTGTCGCCACGCGACAGGTGATTGCGGATGGGCCCGGTGATCCTCAAGGACAAGGCAGTTGCCGGCTGCGACATCGCAGATTCGTCGCGCCGCCTGCTGCCCAAGGCGGGACGGTCCGCGCTGTCGTGGACGACTGCTGCCATGCTCGCAATGGTGTGCGCGCCGGAAACACGGGCTTCCCCAGATCCGGCGCGCCCTTCGACGCAACCGCAGCATTCGGCGGCGGCCGGTAGTCCCGCTTTCATCGAAGCGGCAAGGAACGGCGCTCCCGAAGCCTTGCCGCCGGGTCGAGGCGGCAATGACAGACCGGTGCAGGTCGCCCAAGCGAGCGTCGGCGACACGGGGCAGGCCTCGAAACGGGAATACAACTGGGCGGAGTCGCTCTCCTGCGAACTGACGAATGCAAGACGTGACATCGAGTTGCTGCAACGTCTCGAGCAAGAGCGCTATCGGGCCGAGTCGATGGAGCAGAGTCTCGCGGCGGCGCGCCGCGATATCGAGGCCCAGGCCGCGTTGACGGACAAGGCGGCCGAAGAGAAGCAGGCCGCGCAGGGCGGCGCGGAGTTGCTGAACTCCCTGCAAGAGACGCGTGAGCGGGCGGAGCGCCTGGAGCGGGATCTGGCGGCAGCGCGGCGTGATGTCGAAACCCAGACCGTGCTGGCGACAAAAACGGGTGAGGAAGCGTCTCGGCTGAAAGCAGCGGCGGAAGGTGGCGCGGCGGATCTGCAGCGGGAGCGCGAGCGGTCCGCGCGGCTCGAGCAGGTTCTCGAGGCATTGCGCCGCAACGTCGAGACTCAGACGGCGCTGGCGGCAAAGGCAGGCGAGGAGGTTTCCCAGCTGAAGGGGATGCGTGAAAGCGGCGCTACGGAGCTGCAGTCGGCCCTGCAAAGGGAGCACGAGCGGAGCGCGCAGCTGGAGCAGGATCTGGCGGCAGCGCGGCGCGATGTCGAGACCCAGATGGCGTTGGCGACAACGACGAAGGAAGAAGCCCTGCGGCAGAAGCAGGCAGCGGACGTCGGAGCTGCCGAGCTCAGGCAATTGCGCGAACGAGCCGAGGCGCTGGCGCAAGACCTCTCGCTGTCGCGGAGCTCGATCTATGCATACGAAGCCCAAGTCCGTAAATCCGGAGACGAAGCGACGGAGCTCAGGCAGGCGGTTGCAAGCTGCACGGCTTCGGTCAGCAAATTCACACCCGACGAAGGTGAGCGGTTCGCACGGCTGGAGCGGGACCTTGCGGCTGCCCGCAGCAACGTCGAGACCCAGGCCGCGCTGGCGACCAAAGCCGGCGAGGAGGTTTCCCGACTGAAACAGCAAAGCGAAAGCGGAGCGGCCGAGTCGCAGGGCTCCCTGCAAAAGGAGCGAGAGCGGTCCGAAAGGCTGGAGCAGGATCTTGCGGTCGCGCGGCGTGATGCCGAGACCCAGACCGCGCTGGCGGCAAAGGCGGCCGATGAAGCCCTGCGGCAGAAGCGGACGGTGGAGGCCGGGGCCGCCGAGCTGCGGGACTCGCGTGCCAAGGCCGACGCGCTGACACAGGAGCTTTCCCAGACGCGAAGCACGATCTACGCCTTCGAGGCGCAGGCCCGCAAAGCCGGTGAAGAAGCAGCGGAGCTCAGGCAGGCGGCCGAGAGCGGCGCGGCTTCGGTTCACAAATCCACACCGGACGAACGTGAGCGACTGGTGCGGCTGGAGCAGGATCTTGCGGCTGCGCGACGCGATGTCGAGACGCAAACCGCGCTGGCGACGAAAGCAGGCGAGGAAACCGCCCGACTGAAGCGGGAAAGGGAAAGCGGTGCGGCGGAGTTGCAGAACTCACTGCAAGCGGCGCGGGCCGACCGGCTGGAGCAGGATCTCGCGGCAGCGCGGCGCGATGTCGCGACCAAGACGGCGCTGGCGACGAAAGCAGACGAGGAAACGTCCCGGCTGAAGGCGGTGGAGAAGAGCGGTGCGGCCGAGCTGCAAAAGGAGCATGAGCGGTCCGC
This sequence comes from Bradyrhizobium sp. KZN70725, assembly GCF_055264925.1. NCBI lineage: Bacteria > Pseudomonadati > Pseudomonadota > Alphaproteobacteria > Hyphomicrobiales > Nitrobacteraceae > Bradyrhizobium > Bradyrhizobium sp. KZN70725. The sequence goes on along the minus strand of NZ_JBUYWT010000022.1, from coordinate 47,573 downwards.
CCGGCTGGAGCAGGATCTTGCGGCAGCGCGACGTGATATCGAGAGCAAGGCCGTGCTGGTGAGCGAAGCGGGCAAGGAAACGTCCCGGCTGAAGGCGGCGGAGAAGAGCGGTGCGGCCGAGCTGCAAAAGGAGCGTGAGCGGTCCGCCCGGCTGGAGCAGGATCTCGCGGCGGCGCGACGTGACGTCGAGAGCAAGGCCGTGCTGGTGACCGAAGCGGGCAAGGAAACGTCCCGGCTGCAAGCTGTGGGAAAGAGCGCTGCGGCGGACCTGCAAAAGGAGCGTGAGCGGTCCGCGCGGCTGGAGCAAGATCTGGCGGCAGCGCATCGCGACAGCGAAACCCAGACGGCGCGGGCGGCAAAGGCAGGCGAGGAAATCTTGCTGCAGAAGCAGGCGGCGGAAGCCAGCGCTGCCGAATTGAGACAATTGCGCGCCAGGATCGACGTGCAGCCCCAGCACCTCCCTTTGTCGCGGAGCGCAATCCATGCGTATGAGGCCGAGGATCGCAAGGCGCACGGCGCGGCGTTGACGACCGGTGCGACCGCACGGGACAAGTCCATCGAAGTGGCCACCAATCCAACCGCCGAACAGACGCGAGCGGCGCCTGCTCGCGCGGTTGCCCAGCCTGCTCCCGAGCAGGCTGCGGAAGCCGGAGGGTTGGTTGCGCGGGCGAGCTCCTTGTTGCGTCAGGGCGACATAGGCGCGGCGCGGCTTGTACTCGAGCGCGCCGTGGAAATGGGCAGCGCCCAGGCGAGCTTCGCGCTGGCAGAAACCTACGATCCCCTGATTCTTGCGAAGTGGGGGACTTACGGCACGCGCGGCGACGAGCGCAGGGCGCAAGACCTCTACGCCAAGGCCAACGCCGCGGGAGTTCATGAGGCGAAATCGCGTCTGGAAGCGCTGCGCCGATAGCGCATGTGCCAATCCACCGGCAATTTCACCGCAATCGTCCTAACGACGGGCGCCACCGCGACGAGCTTCGCTCTCACGCGCGTGGCGCCCCGCCCGGCCGCAACGTCCGGCGACGGGCTTCGCTTTAGCGTTCGCGCAGGGCTTCCTGCCGGTAGCGTGCCAGCGGCGACAGCAGGTAGCTGATGATCCTGCGCGTGCCGGTCTTGATTTCGACCGTCACCGCCATGCCCGGCCCGAGCTTGACGAGCTTGTCCTCGATTTGCATGTGCGTCCGGTCGAGCGAAACGCGCGCGGCGTATTCCAGCTCCTGACCTTTAGGCTCGCTGCTGCTCTGCGCCGCGCCCAATGTCCGGTCATTGGGGTTGCCCTGTTGCTTTTCGCGCGTGATGGCATCCGTCGACACGCTGAGCACATCGCCATGAAGCAGCCCGTACCGGGTGAAGTTGAACGTATCGACCTTGATCTCCGCCTTCTGGCCGGGATGCACGAAGCCGATGTCGCGGTTCGACAGCATGGCCTCGATCTCGAGCTGGCTCTCGCTCGGGACCACGACGGCCAGCGCCTGAGCGGGCGTCACCACGCCGCCCACCGTATGAACGGCAAGCTGCTGCACGACGCCGTCGACCGGTGCGGTCAGGCTCTGCAGTTTCGTTCGCCGATCCGCCTTGACCACCTCCTGCGCGGCGCTCGCAGCTTTCTGCTCGGCCTTCGCAAGAGCATCATAGGTCGCGCGGCGATACTCCGCGGCAGTCTTGTCCTTGGTCTCCTTCAGCAGCGCGATCGCCGCATCGGCTTCGCGCAGCCGGCTCTGCTGCAGGACGAGGTCCTGCTGCATGGCGACCAGTTCCTGATATTCGGAGAGATAGACGACCTTCGACGCCAATGCCTTCTCGACGAGACCCTTGCGGATATCGACGCGCTCCTTCAGTACCGGAATCGTCGCCTCCAGCTTGTCGACGCTCGCCGATGTGGTCGCCCGTTCCGCCTCCTTCTGCCCCTGCTGACGCTCGATTTCAGAAAGCTTTGCGCTCTGTTCGGCGCGCTGGCTGATCAGGAACTGGCGATGCATCTCGATTTCGGCCGCACTTGCGTTTTGCGGCGGCCGGAAGGCCGCGAGCGGGTCTGCGGCCAGCGCGGCGCGCAGCCGCGCGACGTCCAGCTCGGCTGCAAGCAGATCGCTCTTCTGGCGTTCCTGGTCGGCTTCCGTCATTGTCGGATCCAGCTCGATCAGGACGTCGCCGGCCTTGACGCTCTGGCCGTCGCGGACGCGGATAGCGCGGACCACACCGGTCTCGAACGGCTGGATCAGCTTGGTGCGCCCGCCCGGCACGATCTTGCCGGTCGCGCTGGCGACGATATCGACGCTGCCGAGCGTCGCCCACAACAGCGCGATGCAGAACGCGGCGATGATGCAGGCCCCGATCGCGCGCCCGATCGGCGACGGCGGCGATTCGGCGATCTCGAGCGCCGCCGGCAGAAAGGCGATTTCGTGCTCGCGGCGGCGAGGTTCGCGTCTCGGGAACGCGACGACATTGCGGCTAGCGGACGTCATGGATACCGGCCTGCAGATAATGGAGGTTGGCGTAACGGCCGTTGGTGCGGATCAGCTCGTCATGGCTGCCGTCCTCGACGATGCGGCCATGCTCGAGGGTGATGATCCGGCTTGCATTGCGCACCGTCGACAGCCGGTGGGCGATGACGAACACGGTCCGGCCGGCGGAAATCCGCCTCATGTTCTGCTGGATCGCGCGCTCGCTTTCGTAGTCCAGCGCGCTGGTCGCCTCGTCCAGGATCAGGATGCGTGGATCGGTGATGAGTGCACGCGCGATTGCGATTCGCTGGCGCTGCCCGCCGGACAGGCTGCTGCCGCGCTCACCCACGACGGTGTCGTAACCCTCCGGCAGTTCGAGGATGAAGTCGTGGGCGCCGGCTAGCTCCGCCGCTTCGATGACGCGCTCCATCGGCATCGCCGGATCGGCCAGCGCGATGTTGTCGCGAACCGTGCAGTTGAACAGTACGTTCTCCTGCAACACGACGCCGATCTGGCGCCGCAGCCAGCTCAGATCGACCATCGCGAGGTCGACGCCGTCGACGAGCACGCGCCCGCTTTCCGGGACATAGAGACGCTGGATCAGCTTGGTGATGGTGCTCTTGCCCGAGCCCGACGAACCCACGATGCCGATGACCTGGCCTGGCTCGACGCTGAAGGACACGTCGTGCAGCACCTCGGGGCCGTCGATGCGGTAGCGGAAAGTCGCGTGCTCGAATGTGACCTGACCGCGGATCGGTGGCAGCGCCGCGCGGGCCGGCGTGAAGCTCGGCTCGGGAATGGTGTTGAGGATGTCGCCGAGACGATCGATCGACAGGCGGGCCTGATGGAAGTCCTGCCAGATCTGCGCGAGTCGCAGAACCGGCGCGCTGACACGCGCGGCCAGCATGTTGAACGCGACGAGCTCACCGACAGTCAGGTCCCCGCTGACCACCAGGCGGGCGCCGAAGTAAAGGGTCGCGGCGATGACCAGCTTGTTGATCATCTGGACCGCCTGGCTCGCCGTGTTGTTCAGGCTGAGCACGCGGAAGCTTGCGGACACATAGCCGGCGAGCTGCTCCTCCCAGCGGCGCTGCATCTGCGGCTCGACCGCCATGGCCTTCAGCGTCTCGATACCGGTGACGCTCTCGACCAGGAAGGCCTGGTTCTCGGAGCCGCGATTGAATTTCTCGTCGAGGCGCCGACGGAACAGCGGCGCGGCTCCCGCGGAGATGCCGATGTAGAGCGGGAAGGACGCCAGCACGATCCACGTCAACGTCGTCGAGTAATAGAACATCACTGCAAGGAAGACGACGGTGAACAGCAGATCGATCACCAGCGTGAGCGCCGAGCTGGTCAGGAACTGGCGGATGTTCTCGAGCTCGCGGACGCGCGCCACCGAATCGCCGACGCGGCGGGTCTGGAAATAGGCGATCGGCAGCGCCAGCAGGTGACGGAACAGCCTGGCGCCGAGCTCGACGTCGATACGGTTTGTCGTATGCGCGAACTGATAGACGCGCAGCGTCTCGAGAACGGCCTCGAACACGGTCAGTACGACAAGCCCGACGACCAGCACGTCGAGCGTGCTCATGCTTCGATGCACGAGCACCTTGTCGATCACCACCTGGAAGAACAGCGGTGAGACAACGGCGAAGATCTGAAGGAAGAACGACGCCGCCAGCACCTCGCCGAGCAGGCGACGATACTTTTGCATGGCGCCGACGAACCAGGAGATATCGAAGCGCCGCGCGAGGTCGGTCAGGCTGGCGCGCCGGGCCATCAGGATGATGCCGCCGTCCCAGATCGCCTCGAGTTGGGCCTGGGTGATTGCTTCGGGCCGCGGAGACAGCGGGCGCTGAACGAGAAGCTTGTCGTCGATAACCTTGCCGAGGATCAGGAAGCTGCCGTCGCGCAGAACCGCAATTCCCGGCAGCGGGGTGACGGCAAGCCTGTTCCAGCTCGTCCTCTGCACCTTTGCCTTGAGTCCGAAATCCTTGGCGCAGCGCAGGATTTCAGTAACGCCGAGGCGCGCCGCGCCGATCCGGTGACGAATTTGGCCGGGGTCGGCAGCGATGCCATGGCAACGCAGCAAGATCGCCAGCGCAATGAGCCCGGATTCATCGTCATGTTCGGATTCGACGCCGGCGGCCGGGGATTCGGTGTTTGTGTTCGCCGGATGGATTGCGGCATCGTCGCGAGGCCCGCGCATCAGGATGCCAGGTCTCATCGCCAAGAAGCTCTTCGTGAGACCGTCACGAGCCCGCATCAGGCCCTCGCCGGCGCGGTGCATCAGGCCGGCGCCGAGGTCAAACGAGCGCGTGCGGATGCCGGCAAATGCATGACGTGCGCGCTGCGCGAGGCTCTGTGATCCAGCACAGATCAAACCGCCATCCCAGATCGCTTCGAATTCCGCGCGCGTCATCCGGCTCGGATGCGGCGAGGTCGGGTGCAGCACAAGCGCCACCTGGTCGTCGATCTTGCCCAGCAGCAGAAATCCACCGTCACGCAGCGAGGCGATTCCGGGCAGCTGGATACCCGCAAGGCGGGTCCAATCCATTGTCCGCGAGCGGACCTTGACTCCGAATTCGCGCGCGCAGCGAAGCATCGCGCGGACGCCGATCTCGTCGCTCCCGCAACGATCGCGGAGCTGGTCCGGCACAGTATTCACGCCATGGAGGCGCAGGAACAGAGCTAGCGCGCGAAGCCCTAGATCTGCGGCGGGGGCATTTCCGTTCTGGATCGCCATTCTTACTCAACCCTTCGCGGCTACCCGGCCGCGTTAGTGTTCCTTCTCATGCATTTCCAAAGACTGGGAATTCCAATGCCGCGCATCGACAGAGCATGCGACATACCGCTTGCTCGCAGCCTAAAGGCGCAAGCAACATCAAAGCACTAGGGCCTCGAACCGCGAGGGGATTTCAAAGCAGTGGGATTTTAGACCTGCCCCCCGACTGCTGAACCGGTTCGTTAATGCGCAAAAATGGCGAAAAAAGTTTCAAATCTTGATTTTTGCACCGTTATGTTGCGCGCAAATTTGCCGCATACCCGAAGCTGTTGCGCCAGCACGCATTTTGATCGCTTGGAAACAGATGCGAGCGATGAAGCCAACCGAGACCCCAAGACCCGCGCGTGGCAGTCCCTTCGCCGTTACCGTCCGCGATCGACCGCCCGTTTCCGACTCCCAACACGTTGATGGTACTGCACCCGGGCGCAGAGCCCCCGGGTGCAGTAGCCGGATCAACCCTGAGGTTTGCTCAGGAACGAGTTGTGCGTCCAGCTGTTCGCATTCGACATGGCCGCCGCGATCTGACCAGCGTCGACCCGACCGGAGCTGCCGGCCAGATACTGGTTCAGCAGCGCAAAGCCCTGGCTTGCCTGGGACGCTCGCGCGCCTTGATCGGCCCAACCGGTCGTCTGCGATGCTGTGTTCGCCAGGGTGCTCGTGTCGCCCATCTGCTGCTGCAACTGCGCAAAGCCGTGGTTTGCCCAGCTCCCTGCGTTTCCGCCAGTCCAGCTGGACGGCCGGGGATCCGTCACGCGGATCGTCTGCGGGTCCGACGACATCACTGCGCCGGTGGTCGGATCCATAGCGCTCGCGGTCAGCGTGAGGTTCGCGACCGGATGAGCATTGCCCCTGTAGTACGATGTCAGCGTCAGTCCGCTGTCGACCTGCGCGGACGTCAGGGTGATGTTGTTGCCCCTGAGCGTCGTGCCGTCGCCGGTCGTGATCGTCTCGTATCGCGGCAATCCCATGATACTGAGGGTGAGGTTATCGTTGGGGTCGGTCGTCGTAATGGTCGTCCCCAGGTCGACCTGACCGCCTCTGCCGGCCACCCAGAGCGACTTGTCCGCGACGTCGAGCACCGGTGCGGTCACGCTTGGAGTCGTGGGGGTTGTCGGCGTCGTGGGGTCGGTCGGCGTCGTCGGCTGCGCCGGTATCGTGGGATCGGTCGGCGTCGTCGGCGTTGTCGGCGTCGTGGGCGTCGTCGGCGAAGAGGTGCCCTGCAGCGGAGGCGGCAGATCGCCCTGCAACTGCGCAGAAGTCATCGAGGTGAAGTAAAGGGTCTTGTAGTTCGTCGTCAGTGCGACCCAATCGCTCATCCCGGCACCGGGATTGTTAGAGAAGCCATCGACGTATGCGGCCGTCGAGTTCGACCACCAATCAGCTCCCAGATCGGCAACGAGATGCTCGTTCGGATCAGTGGTCCTCATATCGGCCTGGACATAGACGCCATCGACCGTTCCGGCAGAATAGGTGCCGCGCGAGCCCGGCCAGAAATGGTCGTTGTATCCGCTGAGGGGCGCAGCGCCCATCGCGCTGCCGTCCGCCTGCCTTGTCACGCTCCAGGCAGAGTTCGTGTTTCCGGAAAAGTCAGCGAGAAACTGAGATCCGGCGATCGGGTCCGTCGCCTGATCTTGCACGAGAGACCAGCCGCCAGTTTTCAGATGCACCCACGTCTGGAAGTTCGCGATCTGGACGTTGGCCGGATTAGAATCGTTGCTTGCCCCGGATTGGGGATAGACCTGTCCCCACCCTGTGACGGCGGTGAAATTGGAGGGCGGGGTGCTACCTGTATGGCCGGTGCTCCCGCCGTACCAGGAATAGCTTGTGGGAACGCCAAGCGGAAACCCTTCGCTGTTGCCAGGCGTATTTTGATAGGTGACATCGGTCAGCGCCACTTTAGTTCTCCATTGCAGACCAGATTTAAGGACGAGGAATTCCGCTGCCGCGCATCAGGGATGTGCGACAGATTGCATGCTCGCGACTTCAGTCGCGAACAGATTCCAATGACTTGCAGCCTCGAACCGCGAGGAGATTTCAAGCAGTGGGTTTTTTGGAAGTTGGCCCCCCCGACTGCTGAGCCGGTTGGTTAATAATCAAAAATGGCAAAAAAACTTTCAAAGTGTGATTTATACACACGTATACCTGACCGGCATTTACTCCACATGGGCGATTTTCCGCTGACATTTGCCGCGGTGGTCGGTTTCACGCCATATTTGATTTCTGCAACGTCGCGTCGGCTTCGCCTGGCTCAGCCTACGGTCTCATGGCTTGCGCAGACCGAGCGCTGCCAAGAGCTCTGGGATAAATGCGCCGTTGTCGCTGGTGATGCGAAACGACTCATCAAGGTCGTGAACGCACCAGCCAAATCCGTTGTCCTCGACGGCTTGACGCACCGACTGCAACCACATCGCCCGATCCGATAACGCGGCACCGGTGCGACCGGCGAAGTCGCCAAAACATCCGAACTCACCGCACATGATGCGCTTGCGATCGACCTTGTTCTGGTCGGACCAAGCGGCGACCTCGCCCACTCTGCGACGGATGAACTCGATATCCTGAGGGACATTGAAATATTGATCGGCGCCGCTCATCAGCTGCTGGACAAGGTACTCCTTTCGCAACACGGAGGTTTGCTCATCCGATTTCAACAGACCTATCGCTCGCTCGATCGCCCGAGCGCGGTCGCCGGGTTGCGGGGGAAACTGAAGGCGATGCAAATATTTGCTATAGGATAGATTGACGCCCTGAAGAGTGAATATGAACGGCTCGTAGTAGTGAAAAACGAATATCGTATTCGCGTCGAAGGCCTTTACGTCGATCGAGAGCAGACCATCGATGCTCGCGTAATTCATTCCTGAAAGTAGCAGCGTGTGTTTCGGAGCGGCTGATCGTACTGCGTCGTAAAGATGTTTGAGCTGTTCCGCCCAAGCCGTCTTGGAGCTGAAATCCGACGGCGGCGGCGGTTCATTGAACAGCTCCAACGCGACCGACTTGGGCTCATATCTCGTCTGCAATGCCGCCGCGATGCTCGTCTCGACTTCGACAAGACGCAGGAAATGCGGGCCTGCGAGTCCATCGGTCAACGTCTGAATGTTCCAGTCCTCGTGCTCCGTACTGACGTGAACGTCGAATAACACCTTCATGCCAGCCTGAAGGACGGCGTCGACAGATCGAAGGACAGTTTCGATGCCTGAGGTCAAATCGGCCTTGGACTCGACAGCGAGTAGCGGCGCTGGATCGACACAGATGCGCAGGAAGTCGACTCCGCTGGCAGCGATTCTTTCGAGCCGCTGTTTCGGCATCCAGCTGTCCCAGCCCCTGCGGATGTTCCAGGGCTCACCTTTCTGCCAATGCGCGAAAGGCTGCTGGATGTTTATGCCGCGCAGGCGGTCGTGCGACGACGTGAACGCGACGTCCGACTGGCGATCAAGGGACGGCGCGGCGGTTGGCTGTCCGAAGACCGGCGATCGCGTCACGCCGTACCCAACCGCGCAGGCGGCGGCCCGAAGTGCGTGACGCCGGCTCAATCCAGGTCGAGATCTAGGTGGAACGCCGTTCTTCCGCGACTGCAAGGTTACGTTCTCCAAATGCTGCGCTGGCCGGCGAACCGGCGGTCATCAAAAGCTGGCGGAAGGACCATCCGGGGTTTCGCGCGGTGACCGCTTCCGGCTGAGACAGGATTATGAAAACGGTGACGATCAAATGCGAGAACGCCACTGTTTCCCGGTTGAAGCTTTGATCGAGTAATGCAACCAGCGTCACGCCGACAAAGATGGCAACCCAGAAATGCAGAATTCCGGCTTCCGCTGATTTCTTTCCGAATGTGTTGATGATCCGTCGCCGGTCGGACATTGCAGCCAGCGGAAGGCTGAACCAAAACGCGGCAAAGGAGATCAGGCCTACCATGCCCGTATCGAAGAATATCTCCACGAACTGATTGTGTGCCTGCAGAAGGAACGGACTGTAGATCGGGGTTTGACCGGGGCCATATCCGATCCATGCTCGTTCCAACCCAAGCGTGGACAGATAGTACCAGTGGTGAATGCGCCAATGGACCGAGGTCACCGCGGTTTGCCAGTCCCACACCACATATTCGCCGTTCATGATGTAGTCCGGAACGGTCTTCAGGTCCGAAAACAACTCTCCAAATGGAGACAGCCATAGGAGGATCGCGAATGCTGCCGCGAACGCGGGAAGGAGGCGAGGCCTCTGGATGAAGAGGTATACGCTGAGGGCCACCCCGAGCAGCGCGACGCCGGTCCTTGAAGCAGAAAGGACAAGGGCAACAACAAACAGCAAGTACACCGCGAGGTGAAAGTGCTGAATGGGAAGGCGCATTTTCCGTCGCGACAGCTCGCAAACGAAAAAGGTCAGCACGATCTCCAGGCTGTAGGGTACGGGGTGCGAAGAAAGACCCGCCACCCGTTCAAACTTGTCGTATTGCGTGACGAGCTCTGCATGACCGGTCAGGTATTGACCGAGCCCCACCGCGGAAATGATGAACAACAGCCACATATAAACACGATGGAGGCGCGGGCAAAAATCCGGATGACGATAAAGGGCAGCAAGTAGTGTGACGAACATGATCAGGTGCACGTACCTGAACATCTCGTACAAGGCGGCATACTGGTTGACGATCTTGCCGGCTCCGAAGCCATTGGTGACAAAAGACAGGATGCAAGCGGCAACAAAGACGGACATGGCTATCAAGAGCACGAACAGTCTTTTATGTATCCTGACATGTCGCGCGTGCCAGGCGGCCACAACACCGATCCCGATGACGGTGAGCGACAGGATCATGGAAAAGCTCGTCCCGGACAGACGGTCGAGGCCGTTGGAGATCGATCGAAAGAACGTATAGATGAGGAAATACAGCAAAAGCATATTCATCTTGAACGTCGCTTTGGTTCGATCGGTTTGAGGCGATACCTCAATTGCGGGACGGGAATCGCGCGTTGGCCGATGCGCCGCGTGCGCAGCTCGCTAGGCGGTGCTGGGCGGCGCCGTCCGGGACCGCGCATGAGGACCGCCTCGACGAGGTTCAATCGCCCTGCGATAGCATCCGAGAGTGCGCTCTGCGATCGAGCGCCAGTCTTCCCGTTCGGCCAACCAGTTGCGCGTCTTCTCCCGCAACTCCAACGGCCACGGACTGTGTGCAAACGATGCCAGGCGATCCGCGAGCGCTGATACATCTCCCACATGAAAATAGTGCGCGTCATTCAATCCGATCTCCAGGTGAGCAGGAATGTCACTGGCCACCACGGGCAAACCGAAGCTCAGAGCTTCCAGCAGCGCGATCGGCAAGCCTTCGTGCGAGGATGGCAGAACGAAAATGCCTGCGTGGGCGTATAGCTCCCGCAGTGCGAGCCCGCACTGGAAGCCCGCCATGATGACCCCAGCAGTCGCCCCAGCGCGTGCCGCAAGCATCTCGGTGTAGGCGTCTGGATGCTCGGAGGCGCCGACGAACACGAGCTTCCATCCGGTGAGCCTGGCATCGGCAAAGGCCTGAATCAGGTCGGTGTGCCGCTTCTCCGGCACCAGCCGGCCCACCATCAACACATATCGTCCCGGCGTAAGCCCAAGCTTGTCCAGCACCGAAGTGCTTTTCGGCACGTCGGGCAAGGTGACGCCGTTTGGAATGAGGTCCGAATTCAGGCCGTACTTTTCCCGCACCAGCTTTCGGATGGTCTGGGAGATGACGATGCGGCCGTCGGAAAATCGCATGCCCCAGGCCTCGCCGGCGCGCAGGGCCATCCTGGCCAATCGGCCCCACTTCTCCCGTTCGTAATCCGGGCCGTGGTGCGTCACCACAACATGCAGTCCCAGCAAGCGCGCGAGTGGCGCCATCAGGGCCGGTCCGATGGCCTGGATGTGCAGCACGTCCGGCCGCTGCCATGCAGCGACAAGCACCCCGAGGAACGAATGGACGATTGTCTCAAGACCCGAGGTCTTCGGACACCATACCCGCTGGTAGCGTACGCCGTGCCACTCGTCGCCGCGATCAGGCGGCATATAGGAGGAGCGAACGATTACCTCGACATCGCAGCCCAGTTCCTTGAGATGGGGGCACAGGTGCTCCGCGTGAACTTCCACTCCTCCCTGCACATTGGGAAATCCACGCAAGCCAAGCATGATCACCCGCAGTACCAGATGATCCGCACTCACTGCACCCTCCTGTCGAATTAGTTATTGATAAATTCCTTGAGTGGATATCGGGCGTCGGCCGTGTCTCTCCCGCGCACCAACCGTGCCTTTTGCTTTTCGTTGAGGAATGACGTTCGCTGGACGCGCGGAGTAGGCGCGACGTTGGAATAATCAACGTATTGATCGAAACAGATCGGTCGGCCGAGCTCGACCTTTAGCTTGTTCTTCAGCACCCAGATGAGCGGCCCCATCTTCGGTGCCTGCGGAATCAGCGTTGAGCGCATTGCCGTGCGCGCGGTCGTCACCATCCAGCAGTTCTGTTGGCAAGCGTGAACCTTGGCGACGGAGTTCCTGGCCGTGTCACTGGCCATGATCTCGCTCCAGGACTGGCGCGCCAAATTACCCAGCGGCAGGTCCGACCGCACGTTGCAGGCCCACACATCGGACCATGGGTCGATGAATGCGAAATCCGTCCCCGCGCTGCAGCGGATCAACCGTGGGTGGCCGAGGATCTTTTCGATCAAGCCCAGATTCAGGTAGGCGCGAAACCAGTTCTTCGGCTTGTTGCTCTTGAGCATCGCAGTGATAAGCCCTTCGACTTGCCGGGCCACCGCGACGCGTTCATAGAAATAATTGTCGTTCTTGTAGAATTGCCACGCGTTGTGCAGCGTCGATGTCGCAAGTTCGAACCCCATCGAACGCGCCAGTTCATAGGTTCGAACGAGCTGCGCCACATTCTCATCCTGGATGACGAAGGCGAATCCAAGGTCTTGCCCACCTGCCTCCTGCAGCATGCGAAGTCCGGCGACCTTCGTGGCGTAGCCGTCCTTCTCGCCGCGGATGCAGTCGCTGGTGGTCGCGTCACCCTCGAGGCTGAAACGAACCTTGATCTTCGGGTGCTTCTTGACGATGGGCAGGAGACGCTCGGGATGCAGGCCGTTCGAGCTGATCTCTATGATCCGGGCCTTTGGGTGAAGCAGGTCCACCATCTCGGCCAGATCCTTCCGCAGGGTCGGCTCTCCGCCGGAGATATTGAGATTATCGAACCCCGCAGGAAGTTTCGCCAGGGTCTCGAGCGTGACCTCTTCCTTTGGATCGGTCGGATTTTTCCAGATGTAACACATCTGGCATCTCGAGTTGCAACGAAACGTGGAGATTACGGTGAGGTCCATTTGCAATCCTCAATGCGATGAATGCCGCTCGCTCACCAGTGATCGGTAGACGGCCATCAGCTCGGTGTTATGCTTCTCGAGGGAGAAGTCCGCTTCGACGCGACTTCTTCCTGCTGCTCCCATGCCTGCACGGCGTGAGGCGTCGTTCATCAGGCAGTCGACGTGCTGACGAAGCTCGTCCGTATTGCCGGGCTCAAACAAAAGCCCCGTCACTTGATCGTCCACGAGCTCCGGAATGCCGCCGACGCGGGTCGCTATGACCGCCTTGCCATAGGCCATCGCCTCCAGCACCGACATCGGACAGTTCTCGCACCACTCCGAAGGCACAACCACCACGGAAGCCTCGGCGATCGTCTCGTTTAAAGTCTTGCCGGATAGCTGGCCCGCGAAACGCACATTCCGGGTGAATTGCGTCTTCAAACTATCCGCCAGCGGGCCGGAGCCTGCGATGACGAGAGGCCACCGGCAGTCCGCTGCTTCGTGGGCGCGCAACAGCGTCTCCGCACCTTTTCCCGGCGCGAGCCGGCCGCAATAAAGCACGTATCCCTTGTCCCGATCGCTCGCCGAAATGCCGCTGACATCCACGCCGTTGTAGAGCACCTGTACCCGGTCCGCGGCGAACCGAGGCAACACCGACTCCCGCATGAACTGGCTCGGCGCCAGGAAGCGATCCACCTTCTCGTAGCTGCCAAACCAGCGCTGAATGACCGCTTCCATGTAAAGCGTGGCGCTCTGTGCGATCGAGCCGTCAGCGCAACGGTGCATCAGCACATGATGGAAATCGCCTGAGAGACACGATGAACACAATTGGTCCTCTCGCATGCGGGTGTGCACCGGACACACGGGCTTCGAATCGTGCAGTGTGAGCACGACCGGAATCCCGCGCGACTTGGCGACGCCGACAATCGACGGGGTCAGCTGATGATAGATGTTGTGGCAATGCATCAGGTCTGGCCGAGTCTCCTCGATCAGGGATGCGAGTTTGCTCACGGCTTCGCGTGAGTGAATCAATGACAGCGCGCTCTTGATCTTGGCGAGATGGCCGCCGGTCCGGTATTCCTGGCGAGACACGAAGTGATTTGCATAGCGGGATTCGATGTTCCGCTCGTGCTGCATCGCGAAGTCAATGACGTCCGCCCCGCTGCTCGTCAGGAACATTCTTTCCTGAAGCAGCACTGCCTCCGCGCCACCGTTGTTGAACAGAAACTTATTGGCGAGCAGTACTTTCATTGAGGCCCTCGACACGCGCATCACGAAGGCCGGCATCACCAGTGGCCGGTGCACTCTGTGTCTGACGAAAAGCTACCGTGAAAGCAGTTCGATGCAGGCGGCGCATTCAGAGTGGAGGCGATGAAATCTGGGGTACCCAGTAGTGAGTACCAGCGCCGTGGTTGCCAGAGCGGCGCGGTTTGTCGATAAATGGAGGGGTGTTTCCCATCGGAAACACTGCTGTGTTCACGAGGGCTATTTGAGATGAGCATGGGCAGATCGCGCACGCAATCACATGAGCACCGACGACGCTTGGTCGGCTTGCGCGCAATCAACCTGTCCGGTGGTGATTTCGCGTGAAGCGACTACTCAGCCGAACGATATTCCATGCGGCAAGTTGGGCGGGACTTGCGCCTGCTTTGCGCATGGCATTTGCCGGCAGGGCCACTATCCTGATGTTCCACGAGATTCAGCCGGATTGGCGCTCGGAGCTGAAGACCGGTGCATCGCCTGATTTCTTTGAATACACCCTGAAGTGGCTGCGCCAGCAGGGATGGGAGATTGTCAGTCTCGATGCATGTCTCGAGCGGCTGGCGGTGGATCCTGAACCCCGCCGCTATGCGGTGCTTACCTTCGACGACGGCTACAAGGACAACGTCACGACGGCATTGCCGATCCTTGAGCGAAATAACGCGCCCTTCACCGTATATGTTCCAACGGGTGCGGTGAAGCGAACGCTGCAACCGTGGTGGCTGGGCTTGCGCGACCTGTTTCGCTCGAGAGACAGTCTTGCGATCGACGCAATGAACATGCGATTCAGCTGTCGCGATTTTGACGAGAAAGCATCGGCCCTGGAGAAGGTGAGCAACTGGGTCCATGAAGATTACCAACGAGTCGAGATGCTCGCCCCTACGTTCAGCAAGGCCGATCTGTCGCTGGAGGCCTTGAACGACGCCTATTTCATCAACGAGCGGGAGCTTCAGCTCCTGGCACGACACCCCCTGGCTACGATTGGCGGGCATACGGAATCGCATCCAGCGCTCGCGTACCTGAATGCAGCTTCAGCGCGCGCCGAAATGGCGGGTAATCGCACCTATCTGGAGAGACTGCTTCAGCGCCCGGTTCGGCACGTCGCTTTTCCCTACGGCAACTCCAGGGCATGCGGTGATCGAGAACAACATCTCGCGGTGGAGGTCGGTTTTTCGACCGCAGTCACAACCCGGCATGGACAGATATCTGATCGGAAGCTGAATCCTTTTGGGCTCCCCCGCATCGCGGTCGGAGGTCCTTCCGACGGGAGAATTCCGTTCGAGGGGCGAATGAATGGCGTCCAGTCGGCGGTCCAGATGCTGTTCGGTCGCGGCGACTGATATCGTGCATTCCGATCGCGTCGAAGAGTTGAGGGCACGCGAATTCCGGCTCGGGCGCGCGAACTAGGTTGAGCCGCCGGCGATCTCGTGCCCAGGATCGGCGCCCGACACGATCAGGCCTGACTGGCGATTCCTGATATCCAGCGGTGGAAGCCGGATCCGGGTGGGCAGGTCGCGAAATTGTAGCCGATTTTGGGGTTCACCTTCAGGCGATCCAGTGTGCCGAGGTCACTGACCTTCGTGATTGACCCGTCTGCAGCAAGAGCAAACACCGGAAGTCCAAGTGCCTCGAACACATACCTCGTGGTCGCGTGGCTGCGATCCTGGCCATGATCTTCGTAGATGATCAGCGTGTCGCGCTTCAGAGCCTGCCGAGCGCCCTTCAGGGCCGCAACCTCCTGGCCCTCGACGTCGAGCTTGATGACGAGCCGATCGCTGTCGGTCAGCTGCTGGTCCCTTGCCAACGCATCGATCGTTATCGACATGACGGGTTCGGTGTGTGACGGACGGCTGCTCTGCGACGTTACGATGTGCCGGGCCGAATGAGGTCCGTCGTCGGAGAAGAACAGGCTGCGCCCGTCGTACTCGAACAATGCCCTTCGGCAGATCTCGAAGCGTTGATCATTCGCGTCACGGTTCTGCTCGAGAATTGCAAGCGTCTCCCGTGAAGCCTCGACGGCAATCGCGCGCTTGCGACCCAGCATTTCCGACGTGACGAGAACGGACCAGTATCCGATGTTTGCACCGCAATCGAAGAACGTATAGTCGGTATCCTTCAGCCGCAGCAGAAGCGTCGCTATGTCCGGCTCGTAGGTCATGCCGGGCTGGCCGATGAAGAACGCATTCCAATAGACGTCGTTCAGCTCGAAGTACAAGCGGCTACCGTCGGCGAAATGGACGCAAGACAGCTGGGAATGCAGAAGCGGCTTGACCGCCCGCATGGCAAGTCCCATACCGCGCCCGGTACTCCGCGCAACAACGGTGTGCAGAAGCCTCACCAGCCCCATGGAAAGCCGGCTTCCTGACACCTCGTAATCGAATGTAGACCGGCCCATCAGGTACCGCCTCCCGCGCGTAAATCCAATTGCAGCAGTCGCGTCCTCGGATGACAGCGAACGCATTCAACTATCTCCCCAATTCATGTACGTGTGTCCCGACTGCCGCGAGCAGGCTGCAGGTCAAGAATGGTGCCGCTGGCTTCTGGCCGTATTGCCTCGCTACGCGGTTCGGATACTCCTCGGCTCGTTGCGCGCCTAGCCAACGCGCGGAGCGCCGTGGTGGCGGTGATATCGATCCCTTCCGCCGAATAAATGTAGGCCGCAGTCCACACCCTGGTCGCGATGCCCGCGCAGGAGCCAGCAACCGCTGCTCCTATCGTCCCGAAGGCCCAAGTCGCACCGACCATGGCCAGGATTCCCGATACCCAAGTGATCACCACGATGTGCATCGCGGCGCGCTGATGGCCTGTCATATTCAGGGCGATGGGGCCGATCCCGAAATATGTCGACACCAGCATGCCGGTTGCCAGGACCATCAGGACGCCGTAGGCGCGGGTGAAAGTCGCTCCGAACGCCATCAACGCGAGGTCGCCGCCAAGCGCCAACGTCGCAACGCAGCCGAGCACAGCGACAAACGCAGCCAATGACGCTCCCGACGTGACGCGCGTGATTTCCGCATGACGATTCTCATCGAACAGACGTGCGATGAGGGGCGCCGCGGGAATACAAAAGGTCGCCAGGAAGAAATCAAGAAGGAGCGCGATCCGGCTGGCAGCGTAGTAATATCCTCCGGCTTCCGGGCCGACCATGACCGAGATGACGACGAGGTCGACTGTGCCGCCCATGATACTCGTGACGCTGGTTACCCAGAACGGTCCCGACGTGGAAAGGATGTCGCGAAGCCGGTCATTCGATCGCCCCACCGCCATGGTGAATACCTTACGCCCCTCCGCGAGATGCCGCAGGTAGATGTTCTGGGCGGCGATCAACACGATCAGGATTCCAGTCGCAATCAGCAGAACGTCTTCAGCCGGCAGCGGATGGCCAGACGTCGCGAAGAGAACGGCGCCCAACAATATGATGAGAAATCTCCACAGCACATCCTTCGACACGAGTGCGAGATTGACGGAGCCGAGCGCGCGCCCCAGCGAGCTCTGCATTTCGATTAAGGACAACGGCAATATCAGGAGCACGCTCATGGCATATTGCCAGCCTCCGAATATTCCGTCGCGGCCGTGAGCGGCGACGAACGGAAGGAGGGCGAGTACGGCCACGGCAACGCTGCCCAGACATGCCACGCGAACCCGCTTCGCGACAATCGAGCCGATCTCCGGGTAGTTTTTCCGGGCGGCGATGCTTGGTATTTCCCGCAACACGCGAAATTGCTGACCGATGAGGCCGACCGTGGAGGCGACGAGCGCGAACGTCATCAACGACATGAGCGCACCGTATTCCTCTATGTTCATCATCCGCGCAAAACTTACGCCGAAGAGGAGGGAGACGACGGCGCCCGAGCATCGGTATGCCAAGGCCAGCCATGACTGCCGGAAGACATTGCTGAACATGGTCGCCGGTCCGGACGGTCGAGTAAAGCTCGTCATTGCTCAAGCCAACGTTGGTGGACGCCACGCGGCGCCCAGTAATTGTGATCGAGCTCTTGCCCGGAATTCCCGGTTCGGCGCACCTCGTGGGCGGAGGAGCGGACTGCGCGGAGGCTGAGCGTTCAAATGTTACACATTGTCAAATCGGCACATTGTCGCAGGGTCGAATATAACCCCACGGCTGCGGAGAGCGTCCGGCCCTTCTGGATTACCCACTCCGGTGGCCGTAACGAGAAACATGCTGCCTTCGTCGCGATGAAGGCGGTTCGCCGACGAGCATTGTTCGACGGGTGATGTCCGGGGCGTTTCAATCGAGCTTGCGGTATCGCGATAAGCCAATTCATGCGACTATAAGTCAGGATTGGCCTCCTTGTAGGTGTGTTGTTTCTCGACCTTGAACGAACCATCGAAATGGGTCTTCACGCCGTTCGCCTTGAGTCCCTGGACGACTGCAGTTCCTCCGGATGCGGTGGCTGCAGACCTGCGCGCGGGCGCGCGTTCCCGGTCCGACCTCTCGCGCAGCAATCCTATTCCAATCCCCAGTAGCATGCCGCCGAGGATCGCTGATCCAAGTATCAAACGGGCGTTTGGCGAACTGGCCGTGTAGGGATGAGACACTCCGGTGAGCAGACGAGCCTCGAACACCGGCGCGGATTGCTGCTGCATGGCGTCCATGTAGCGCAACATCCGCAGGAAATTGTCATACGTTCTGGTGGCGGCGTCCGCCGTGGCTTCCAGTTCGCGGAGTTCGTCTTGCGCCGTTCCGGTCGACTGCGACGAGGGTGGACCTGCCCCGGTGGTGTTCGCAGGAGCCGCGATGCCATTCCTGGGCCTGTTGTAATCCGCTACGGCCTTTTTGGCAGTCGACGCCTGGTTGCTCAATTCGTTGACACGTTCCTTGACCCATTTCTCGTTTTGCAGACCCCATTTGTATTTCGCGTCCATTTGCGTCGTGATGTAGGTCTCTACGACGGTGTCCAGGACCTGCGCGGCCCGATCGGGGTCGGCGGAGCTGAAGGCGAGATCGACTATGTAGGTGAGACCGGCGCGCTTCACCGAGAGCTTGCGCGCGAATGCTTCCATCGCATCACGCGTGACGACGTCCGTGTCCTGCCTGCTCCAGCCGAGCAACCGGGATGTCGACCGACTGAGGTGGTGCAGGGCGCCGCCGGAGAATTCCCGGTCTCCCGCCAAACCGAGCTTCGCGATCGCTGCGCGAGCGACGCTCTCCGACTTCAAGATTGCGACCTGACTTTCGACGGCTGTCGTTGCCGAGGCCGTGTCGTTGGAAGAAGTCGTCTTGGCGTCGACGATGAGTTGCGCGGTTGCCGTAAACGTCGGAACTGCGACAACGAGATAGAGCAAGCCGGCGCCAAACATCAAGGAACACGTCAGCAGTATGATCGAGAGGCGGCGGCGCAAGAAGGCGAGACCCTCCGCCACGAATTCGGCCGGCGAACCAAATTCAGGCGGCATCGTGTCCTGAGGTGCCGAATTGTCAGTTCTGTGAGTTTGCAGCATTGTCTCGAACCTGCAGTTACTGGTGGCCTACCGAAGCCTCCGCCGATCAAACGGGAACGGGATCGACTGCAATGCCCTTGCGATCTTGCTGTACGGACTGCATGCAGCAATCGTCATCGCGCTAGAAGGCATTCCAATAGACCTTTCTGGAGAAGAGGGTCATGACGATGATCTTGAGATCGAGAAGGAATGACCAATTGTCGATGTAATACAGGTCATGCTCGACACGACGTTGCATTTTCTCCAGGGTGTCGGTTTCGCCACGATAGCCGTTGACCTGTGCCCAGCCGGTAATGCCGGGCTTGACGTTGTGGCGGCGGGAAAATGACGAAATCATCCGGGCGAAGCTCTCGTTCTGCGAGGTCGCGTGCGGACGAGGCCCGACGAGTGACATATCGCCGACCAGCACGTTGAAGAGCTGTGGAAGCTCATCGATATTGGTGTGGCGCATGAAGCGTCCCAACCGGGTCACGCGTGGATCGTGTCTGGTCACCTGCTTGAAATTGTCGCCGTCCTCCGTCACGGTCATCGATCTGAATTTCAACACGCGAATAGTCTCGTTGTTGTAGCCGTGCCGCGTCTGACGAAATAGCACCGGCCCGGGGGAATCGAGCTTGATTGCGATTGGAATGATGACGAAGAGGGGACTGATGATGACAAGTCCGGCAATTGCGGCCGCGATGTCGAAGGCTCGTTTGATCGCCCGGTGGAACGGCGTCAGGGGAGACTGGAAGATGCGCATCGTCACCATGTTGCCGAATTGCGTGATGCGCGACACGGCCATGAGGTCGATTGCACCGACCGGGACGACGTGAACGTCGACCGGGAGCTCTGACAGGGCGCCGGCGAGCGCGAGGGCCGCCCGAACATCCGACTCCGAAGTCAGAATGACAATGTCATCCGCTCGCAGGGGCCGGCACTCTGCGATCAGTTCGCGGACATGGGATAGCACTTCGACCGCCCCGAAGTGCTCCGATGCCGAAGAGCCCTTGCGAAAGGTCGGCAACTCGAACGAGCGAATGGTCCGGATTCCGGTGGCGCTTACTCGTGCGGAAAAATCCAGGCAGTGGCTCGGTTCACCTATGAGGATGACGCGCCTGGCGTCGATCAGTCCGGATGCGATGGCAGGCTGCAGCAACGAGAAGCATATTGCCCGCGCGAAGAGCACCATGACGATAACGCTTGCCGCCTGGGCCATCACGGTCGCGCGCGAGTAGCCGTCCGAGATCTTGAGAAGAAATATCGTTGAGATGAAGAAGGAGAATACGAAGAAGACGGCGCTGACGCCGCTCCATAGGAAGATGTGGCGGGGCTGCGTCTGGATCCGCGAATACTGCCGGAGCCCAACGGATACGAGCAGTTGCAACGTGGCAATCAGAAGAGATTCCAGGATGTATTTGGGAGTGTCCGGATAGTCGAGCGCAAGGACCAGCCGATAATAGAGGACGGCAGCGGCAAAAGCCCCAACGGCTACGAGGAGGAACTCGGCGCCTGCCGCCAGCACCAGCAAGGCGGCCAATCTGTTCTTGCCAAGGTCAGCCGCAATCGCCTTGCGGCCAGTGACCGAATGCGCCGAACGCTCGGTAGGGGCCGGCGAATTGGTGAAAAACGCATAACTCACCGGTTACTCCCAAGCAGTCCGTCACGCAGTCCGTCCCCCTGACAAAAACATAGCATTCGGGTCAGGAGGCGGATTGGCAATAAATGGGTAGCCGGGAGTAACTACGATGGTCAGTTGAGCCGAGGCGCTGCGGGATTAGATTGTCGATCAATCCGTGAGACCGAGCCATCGAGCACGCCATGCCGCACGCCAAGCTGCGTAATTTCCTCCGTCTTGACAACCGTCGCGGTCAACCAGGCCATTGCGTAAGGTGGGGCCTGGTGGCTGTTGGCCTGACGATTTCCGCGCAGGCGAAAGCCGAATATCGAGTGAGTGTCGGAGATGTTCTGGAGGTCGCGGTAGCCGGCGTGCCGGAGCTGCGGCAGCGCGCGCCCGTCCAAGTCGATGGCAATATCTCTTTGCCGCTGGTCGGGATGGTCCCGGTCGCCGGCCTGCCGTTGCAAGAGATTCGGGCCAAGGTCGGGGCCGCAATGACGAGCAAGGTCTTTCGACAGAGGACCGTGGACGGCCGCGAGGTCGTGGTCGTGATAGATGCAGATCAGGTCACGGCGATCGTGGCGGAGTACAGGCCTGTTTACGTCAACGGGGACGTGTCGAAGCCAGGGGAGTATCCTTATCGTCCCGCGAGCACCGCGCGCCAGCTCATCGCCATGGCGGGTGGCTACGACATCATGCATATCAGGATGAACAACCCGTATCTCGAGTCGGCCGACCTGAGAAGCGAGTATGGTTCGCTTTGGACAGAACTCGCCAAGGAACAGGCGCGTATGTGGCGCATCAAGAGCGAGCTCGGGGAAGGGACGCAGATCAATCCAAGCGCTTCTCTTGCCGACCTGCCGATAGCCCGGTCGGCGGTTTCGGAAATCGTCAATGCGGAAGCCGAATATCTGAAGACGAAGCAGAGTGACTATCAGCAGGAAAAGGCGTACTTGCAGCGCAGCGTTCGGCAGGGAGACGACGAGGTCCGCGTGCTGTCGGAGCAGCAAAAGAAAGATGAAGAAGGACTTCAGTCCGACGTCGAGGACCTTCAGAAAGCGACCGACCTGTTCGGCAAGGGATCGTTGATCAGCCCTCGCGTGACGGATGCGCGTCGCGCGGTTCTGCTGTCGGCGACCCGGAGGCTGCAAACCTCTGCGCAATTGCTCCAGGTCAAGAAGTTGCAAGACGAGTACGCCAGACGGTTGGCAAAGCTCGACGATCAGCGGAAGCTTGATCTGTTCCGTGAGCTGCAAGAGACCAGCTTAAAGCTCAATCAGATTCGCGAGAAACTGCAGAGCGTCGGTGAGAAGCTTCAATACACTTCGATGGTTCGATCGCAGCTCGCACGGGGAGCCGGCAGTAAGCCGGATATTGCTATTATCAGAAAGAGCGAGAAAGGGCCGGAACGGATTGTCGTGAACGAGGATGCCGAGTTGCAGCCGGGTGATACCATCGAGGTCTCGCTGCGATACCAGGATGGTCCCGACGCGGCCCCCCGAAAGCTGAGCAGTTCAAACGTTCCGGTCGTGATAGGCCGGACCGACGTGACCGCGGCAGACTCGCGGCGTGACAGCAGGTGACAAAGCCGGAAGCGGCAGAGTGATCGGGATTGGCACGTCGAGAAGACACGAGCAGCCACGGAGTTTGATGCCGCTTGTCCGTATATTTTTAGAATATTTTGTGACTTTTGCCGTTCTCGATCCGCTGTTCCGCTTCGCTGCGATCTGAACTTACAGAAGGGGCAACCTCCTTGTGCGGCTTCGTTGGCATCTTTGGATTTAAAGAATCGCTCGAGACGGCGCGCGGCCGGGCGCTCGAGATGGCCAAAACGGTCAGGCACCGCGGGCCGGACTGGAGCGGCATTTATTCCAGCGACGGCGCAGTGCTCGCGCACGAGCGCCTTTCCATCGTCGACGTGGAGCACGGCGCTCAACCCCTTCTCGACGTGACCGCGGGTCGCGCTTTGGCCGTGAACGGAGAGATCTACAATCATGTCGGTTTGCGCGAGGCGCTGAAGCTGCCGCACGCATGGAAAACGAAGTCCGACTGCGAAATCATCCTGTATCTCTACGACGAGTACGGTCCTGCCGTGTGCAATATGCTGAGTGGCATTTTTGCATTTGCCCTCTTCGATGAGCGCAGTGGCGATTTCTTCGTCGCCCGAGACCACATCGGCATTGTTCCGCTTTACATCGGATGGGGCAGCGACGGCACGACTTACGTCGCGAGCGAAATGAAAGCCCTCGATGGCGTATGCGAGACGATCCGGGAGTTTCCTCCGGGACATCATTACAGCGCCAAGGCCGGAAAGTTCGTCAAGTGGTATGATCCACAGTGGGCACATACTCTTCCAAGCAGGAAGGTGTCGCTGCAGGAGCTCCGATCTTCGCTCGAAGCTGCGGTCAAGCAGCAGATGATGTGCGATGTGCCTTACGGGGTGCTTATTTCCGGCGGGCTCGACTCGTCGCTTATCGCGGCGCTCGCGGCGCGCCACCGCTTCAAGCGGATCGAGTCGGGAGAAACCGAAGAGGCATGGTGGCCGAGGCTGCACTCGTTCTCGGTCGGCCTCGAAAACTCACCTGACATGAAGCATGCGCGAGACGTGGCGGCTCACATCGGCACGGTCCATCACGAGATTGTTTTTTCCGTGCAGGAAGGATTGGACGCATTGCCGGACGTGATCCGGCACCTGGAGACCTTTGACGTCACCACCATTCGTGCCGGCACGCCGATGTATCTCATGGCGCGCAAAATCAAATCAATGGGCATCAAAATGGTGTTGTCCGGAGAAGGCGCTGACGAGGTATTCGGCGGCTATCTCTACTTCCACATGGCGCCGTCAGCAGAAGAATTCCACGACGAGACTGTCCGAAAGATCTTTGCGCTCAGCAAGTATGATTGCTGTCGCGCGAACAAGGCAATGGCGGCTTGGGGAGTCGAAGCCCGTGTGCCCTTCCTGGACAAGGAATTCCTGGACTACGCAATGTCGATAAACCCCGCCGAGAAGATGTGCCCTGGCGAGAAAATCGAGAAGGGCATATTGCGGGAAGCATTTACCGATCTGTTGCCGCAAGCGATCTTGTGGCGTCAAAAGGAGCAGTTTTCCGACGGGGTAGGGTACAGCTGGATTGAAAGCTTGAAGCATCAAGCCGAGAATAAAGTCTCGGATCAGATGCTCGCAGAGGCGAGCAAGCGCTTTCCGCGGCAAACGCCGACGTCCAAAGAGGGATATTTCTACAGGACCATCTTTGATGGCATTTTCAACAACCCGACAGCCTGCCTGACTGTGCCCGTCGGTCCTTCGATCGCATGCTCCACGCCGACCGCGTTTCTTTGGTCTCAGCAATTTGCGAGCATGAATGACCCATCCGGAAGGGCCGTGAAGGGGATCCACGTTCAGGCCATCGATCATGTTGCATCGGTTGGAAACCTCGGCAGTCCGATTTTGAACGAACGAAATCCCCTATCAAACGAATGCCGGATTCCGTTGGCCGGTGTTCGGCGGCAATGACGCCCATCGGGCTTTATGGGTGAATCCGGCGCGGCGGCCGCGTCGGTCGCCGCGAACGGCCCGGATGCGGAGGACATCCAGGCCCCGGCCCGCCGCGCGAAGCGCCGGCACTTGGCCTTTCTGCAAGCAACGCCAGAGCGACGTCCTCAACGTCGCGTCAGGATCATGACATCGAGGCGACCACCTCAAGCATCACTTCGGTCGCGCCGCCAGCGATCGAGAGGACGCGGGCGTCACGTGCGACGCGCTCGATCGCGCTCTCGCGCATGACGCCCATGGCGCCGTGAAACTGCACGCAATCATACGCGACCTCGTTGACGAGCTCGCCACAGATGGCCTTCAGCATCGAGATCTCGCGCAGGCAATCGTAATCGGCCGCCATGCGCCAAGCGGTGGCATAGAGAAACCCGCGGCTTGACTCGACTTTCGCAGACAGCATCGCGAGCCGCTGACGGATCGCCTGCATGTCCCAAAGGACGCCCCCGAATGCCCGGCGGGTTTTCACGTAGGTGAGGGTCATGTCGATCGCTGCCTCGGCCATCCCTATCGCCATGGCGGCGAGGACAAGGCGTTCGTTCTGCAAGTTGCGCATGATGGAGTAGAAGCCTTGTCCCTCCGCGCCGAGCACGTTGTCGGCGGGGATGCGGCAGCCGTCGAAGACAAGTTCCGCCGTGTCGGAGGAGCGCCAGCCGAGCTTGTCCAGCTCGCGCGCGACGCTGAAGCCTGGCGTTCCCTTCTCGACGAGGAACATCGTGATCCCGTTGCTTCCGGCCGAGGGATCAGTCTTGGCCGCGACGCAGTAGAGATCCGCGTGGACGCCGTTTGTGATATAGAGCTTGGTGCCGTCGAGCACGTAAGAGTCGCCGTCCCGGACCGCGCGCGTGCGGATGGCTTTCACGTCCGAGCCCGCATCCGGCTCCGTGATGGCGATCGCGGTGATCACCTCGCCGCTGATAATGCCCGGCATCCAGCGGGCCCGCTGGGCTTTGGTCCCGTCGTGAAAGACGTACGAGGAAGCCATGTCGGCATGGACGAGCATCGCGTCGGCGGCGCCGCCATAGGTCGAGCGCCCGAGCTCCTCGGCGAAGACCGTTGATGCGACAGAGTCCATTTCGGCGCCACCATACTCAGCCGGGTAGCGGATGCCGAAGAAGCCGAGTTCGCCCATGCGGCGCAGGATCGAACGGGGAATGAACCCGTTCTCTTCCCAGTGATCCGCGCAGGGCTTGATTTCCTCCTTGACGAACCGGCGGACCTGGTCCCGCAAGAGCTCATACTCCGCCGCCATCCAGGGCAGCTCCGGCTCTCGTGACGCGTTCCAAGCTTTGTCCATCATCTTCATCCGATCTGCTACGAGCCTGACTCAAAGGCTCCTGTCCCGCCCAAGACCAGGCGGAGACCTTCCGGCTAGAGTTCGACCTCCTCTCTCGGTCCCTCCGAGAGGGAAGGGGCATTGGAATCGGCCACCCAGCGCATTCCGTCGATGACTTCCGCCAGTTCGGCCAGTGTCGGCCGCTCAAAGAGGTTGCGAAGCTGCACGTCGACGCCGAAGATCTTTCGCATGCGCGACACCGCCCGCACCACCAGGAGCGACTCCCCGCCCAGCTCGAAGAAGTTGTCGTGGCGTCCGATCGACTCGAGCTTCAGGAGTTGACACCATAGAGCGGCCAGCGCCTTCTCGGTCTCTGTCGAGGGGGCGGCGAAGACCTGCGCCGGCTGGATGTTTTCCGCCGTCGGCTCGGGAAGCGATGAGCGGTCGATCTTGCCGTTGGGCGTGAGCGGCATCCGCTCGAGGCGAACGTAGTGCGTCGGAATCATGGACTCCAGCAGTTCTTCGGCGAGGTGCGCGCGCAGGTCCGCCACGGTCAGGGGTTTCGACGCAACATAGTAGGCCACAAGTCGTGCGATGCCGTCTTCGGGCGTCGACGGTTTGCCATGGCCGATTTGGGCCGTTTTTTGTGTCGCTCCTTTCGTCATCGAGGTGACGACGGCGCATTCGTGAACGTCCGGGTGCTTGAGAAGCCGTGCTTCGATCTCGCCGAGCTCGATACGGGTGCCGCCGACCTTCACCTGATGATCGGCGCGGCCGAGAAATTCCAGGCGTCCTTCCGAGTTCCAGCGGGCGAGATCGCCCGTCTTATAGAGCCGCAGCTTCGAGCGCCCATCTCGGGGATCGGCGACCGTGCGGAAGCGCTCGTCGGTCAGATCGGGGCGATTGAAATAACCTCTCGCGAGACCGTCGCCGGCAATGAACATCTCACCGATGATTCCGGGCCCGGTGGGCTGATATTCCTTGCTGAGGACGTAGATTCCCGCATTCGCGGCCGGAATGCCGATCGGCACCGATGCGGATTGATCGCGGTCGGTGTCGAAACGGTGAATCATGCAGCCCACCGTGGCTTCGGTTGGTCCATACTCGTTGTAGATCTCGATAGGATGGGGAATAGCGTCGGTGATATCGCGAGCCAGCGCGGCCTTGAAGTCCTCACCGCCCACGATGAACTTGCGCAGTCTTGTGGTCTCAAGATTGCGGTCGCGGATCATCGCGAGATGCGCCGGCGTCAGCTTGATGATGTCCACCGCATTGTCGTCGATCACCTTCAGCACGACCATGCTCTGCACTCCGGGATCGCCAAGATAGACCGCGATGCGGCCGCCGGTGATGAGTGGCGTAAAGAGCGTTGTGACGGTCAGGTCAAATGCGAGAGATGAGAAAAGGGGCCATGCGAGGCTTTCGTCGGAACTGTACACCTGGGCGGCCCACCAGATGTAGTTCACCAGGCTTCGGTGCTCGATCTCGACGCCCTTGGGAGTGCCGGTCGAGCCGGAGGTGAAGATGATATAGGCGGCGCCGTCCGGCGTCGCAGCGGACGGTCGGGCCGAGGCCGGCTGATTCGAGATCGACTCGAGATCGGCGTCGAGCACGAGAATTTCGGCAAGGTTCGCGGCAATGCCCGAACGCAGGCGCGACTGGGTGATCGCCACGGGCGCCCGCCCGTCGGTCCCGTTGGAAATGTCCTGCAGGATTGTTGTGATACGCCCCTTCGGCGTTGCCGCATCCACCGGCACATAGGCCGCGCCGGACTTCAGCACGCCCAGGATCGCAACGACGACTTCAATGGAGTGCTCCATGAAGACAACGGCAATCCGGCCCGGGCCCACGCCGGTCGAGCTCAAATACGCGGCCATCTGGTTGGAGCGTTCGTCGAGCTGCCGGTAGGTCAGCGTTGCATCGCCAAAGCGGATCGCTTCAGCGTCGGGATTACGCGTCGCCTGGTCGCGGAAGAGATCGATGATCGTCCTGTCCGACGGAT
Organism: Bradyrhizobium sp. KZN70725; assembly: GCF_055264925.1. Classification (NCBI taxonomy): domain Bacteria; kingdom Pseudomonadati; phylum Pseudomonadota; class Alphaproteobacteria; order Hyphomicrobiales; family Nitrobacteraceae; genus Bradyrhizobium; species Bradyrhizobium sp. KZN70725. The sequence goes on along the minus strand of NZ_JBUYWT010000022.1, from coordinate 19,910 downwards.
AGCGTGCCGCCGTGGCGTTGTAATCGACAACCAGCGCCTGATGATCGGAATCCTTCAGCAGGGGAAGCGCTACGCCCTCCGGCGCGATAGGTAGGACTTCGTTCATGAAATACGCTCCCGTCGGGAAAACTAAAAACGAAAATCACGTGTTCTGCTTCTGGGTTGCCTGGCGATAGAGGTCTGCGATGGCAGGTGCGTCAGGTTCCATCAGCATCGAGGCTTCGTTGCAGTCATCGGGCCCGAAGTAAAATTCGGCATGCGGCACTACTTGCAGCCATCGGTGTGGCGCGGCGCCCGATCGCAGCCAGGCTTTGTTGGGAAGGATGATGCAAACCCGACCCGAATACGGAGTGGGAGTGTACCGCTGAAAGGCCGCGATCGCCGTGGATTTGAGCAGAGCCCTGCTCGCCAATACCGGGTCTGTCGCGACAGGCTCATTGCTCTTGCCAACGAGGGGTACGAGGGCGCGGACGTGCTCGCGCAGGCGACTGCCGAAATATCGGAGACGGGCGCCGAATGTCGGCAGCTTCGCTGTCTCATGCAGGAACGATTCCGCCTTGCCCCTGGCAATAAAATACAGCCGGCGCGGCCATTCCCCATAGGTGGTGGGGTGAAGCGGGCCAAACAGCGCAACGCATGAGACCTCGGATTCGCGCTGTCCCAGGATTTTCGCCAGTTCAAAAGCTGTTGGAGCGCCCGAGCAATAGCCGACGATGATGTACGGACCGGTCGGCTGATATTCGACGATCTGGCGGGCGAAGTACTCGGCGATATCTTCGACGCGATCCATCGGCTCGCTCTGCCCATCGAAGCCAGGCGGTTGGAGGGCGTAGAACGGTTGATCGACGCCCAGGTGCTTCGAGAGGTCCAGGAATGAGGACGGTGCCCCGACATGACCGGGGACTGCGTAAATGGGTATGCGTGTGCCGCGAGACTGCAACGGAACGATTGCAGACGGTTGCTTGGCCGCGGCCGTGGCCATGTTCAGAAACGCGATGATCTCGCCCTTCCGCCCCTGCAACTGATCGCGAAGCTCCGCCGTCAGCGCGCCGGCCGGGGCGTTGCAGCGCAGCCGGTCGCCATCCACCCAGACCTTGATGTCCTTGACCGCGAGGTCTGCGAGCAGCTCCGGGAACTGCATCACGTGCGCTGACATCGGGCTTTTCATCGATGAAGCTGACATTTCCTGTTCCGTGCGCCATCGCGGTGACTTCGACTCCGGATGACAGTTCATTTCCGGACGACCACGCTCCCAACATATCCAGGTTGCGGTACGAAGCTTCGGACAGCCCAATCCCTTTCATCCCAGGAAATCGGCTGTCCCAAGCCACACCCCAGCGCCTTGGAGACAGCCTCCAGCCGGGTCCAACGCTGGAGGAAGCCTTCCAGCCGGTCTTCCGGATCGAGGGCGGCGTAGGACTCGTATTCGGAGGTGGAAAGGCAGAGCGCTGCGATCTCGTCCGCTTCGGGCACAGGGAGGATTGCCTCGATGTCCACGCCGACCTCTTGCCTGATCGAGAGGGCGATGACCGCTACTTCTCCAGATCGCGAGACGCTGAAGCGCACGTCGCGGGCGGGCATGCGGCGGGAGAGGTGGGGTTTGCCCAGCCGTCCATATTCCAGCTCGATCTCTGAAGGCGAAATTCCCAGTCTGGAAGCGAGGACCTGGCGCAGCTGCCCGCGGCTAACAATGAAGCGGCGGCGATCGCGCTCCAATCTCAATCCCGCGGCGCGCCGATGTTCTTCCTCGTTGAGGCAAGCGCTTAGCTCCCGGATGACGTCCTGCTCCACATGGAGCATGAATGCCAGGACCTCCAGACCATCATGCTCGAGAACGGGCGTGATGACCCCGGGTCTCAGCTCAACTGCTTTGTCCAAAAAGCTCAAAGGGGCGGTGCCGGCTCCGCGAGCCCCGCGTTCAAGTTTGCGATAGCCTCGCCCGTCAAAGGAACGACTATTTTCCCACTCGCTCTGTTCACAGGCACCTGTGCGAAAAGCCATCACAACTTGCTTTCTATTAGCCTCGATCCGGATTGCCGCCGGTAGGTTGCGAACGGTATTGCGATGGGCATTCGAGCGGACTGCTGATTGAAATTTTAATCGCGCACCGCCATGGCTCAATGGACCATCGTAATTACCCATTTTTTGCCAGTTCCCGTCCGGTGCCCCGGATCGGACTGCTTGAGTTGAGTGACCTGGTGGCAAAGTGCCGCGTCCTTCCGCCAAAAGCGCAAGCGGGGGAATATTCCTGGGGGAATCGGACCGCTAAACGGTCAATGGATGCAGTCCAGGCGTCAGCGCCTGCCCCGGCCGGCAGTCAGAGGGGGAGAAGCACCGACATGGCCACATCGCTGACCTGGACATTGGTTCTCGCCAAGGAGCCCAAACCGATCGACTAGGAGCCAGCCCCGAATACGGAATACAGAGCCGCGGTCTTTTTTGGAAGATTCGTGGCAATGGTCCGTAGCATCCGCTTGGCACTGCGGAGCTTGGCCTCGATGTGGCGCTCTGGACTGTCTCTGCCGACAGCGATCCACGTCATGGCCTGCTCCCTGTTGGCCAGATGGGACTTGTGCCCGCCGCCACCGGCCAGGAAGTCGTAGCCACTTTCCCCGCGTGCAATGCTGTCCTCAATAGCCAGCACATGGCTGACGAGCCCGGGCTTGAGCCGGCTATCGCTCTCATAGAGAAAGCCGCTCTGGTAGTTCAGGACACGGCCGTCGTGCACGAAATTGTACACGACCCCAATTGTCTCGTTCCCAACCAGCGTCCGTGAGATGCGAACGGCCCCCGTCGGGACTCCGCGCGCAATCAGCTCCTCGTGAAACGGACGGAAGCCGGGATTGGCGAAGGCTCCCCTGCGTCCCCATCGCGACCGATGAAAGTCGCCCAGCAATTCGAATGCGGCGAGGGCCTCAGTCGTCGTTTCCATGATCCGGAGTTCAACGGGGCCGCGTTCGGCATACAACCGCATGGCGCGATTCACGGCCTGGCGTGTGCTGCGGCCCAATGTGGCGCGATAATCCCCCCCTCGCTGGCGGACCGGGGCAAAATCAACCCACAATGCCGCATCAGCCTTTTTCACCTCGGTCACGAGCCCGGCCCGGCCTGCGGCGCGACTGGCAGTCGCCTCAAGGTCCGGATCAATTCCGGAGAGCACCAACTGATCCGAGCGGTGCAAGCGGGACGTCAACGCATTGAGGCCTGCCGATATGATGGCATCGGATTGCTCTGCAAGAATACCGTTGTACTCGATGAACAATCGGTCGAAGCGAGTATCTCCCGTTTCATTGAGCAGCCAGCGCGTCCGCGCATGCGGCCCGAGACTCCACGCCCTCCGCCGGCAAATAATCGCCAGGCCAACGATCTTGCCTGATGACCGAGCCACGAGGACGTGTGGTCGCGCGCCATCCGGGATATGCCGCAGCCAAGTGCCGATCCAGAGCCAGGACAGGAAGAACGAGTGAGTCACTCGCGCTTCGAGCTCCTTCCATGAGGATTCAAGCCACGCAATGCTCTCCAGGGCATCCAGGCTGACATCGGTAACCGTCTCAGGCATGCTTTCCCGTTCCAACGCCGGAGGGCTGAATGCGCGATGTGACGGGAATACCGAAGGATCGAGCTGCAATGTTCGCGCAAGATCCGATGATGGATGGCTCGTCACGCGCGGATATCCCTCTGACAGACACGTCCTGGTGGGGCGTCTCTGACCGTTGTCTCGGCGAAGGCCGATAACGGCAACTATATCCGGAATTCGATCGAGGTGCGGACCCTTTCTGATTACCCACGGTAGCTGCTTGTGCCAGCGCAGCAACTGTGCCGAGGTGAAGCTGTGATCGACCGGGTTCGAGGCGGGTGCAGCGCGGTCCGGCCTTCGGCGTCCGACGGCCTCGATGCTCCGCCCGCTCATCGGGGCGTGTCATGGCTGACGTCCGATTTCTCACGTGGCGCTCGATCCCGAGGCGAGTTTTTCAAATCTCCGCCGCAGGTGATCCACGAGCAGTTCCGCACCGATCAACAGGCAGCCCGGATGTCCGCCAGGCACCTGTATCAATTCCAGTTGAGGGCTGAGACGCCGCCACGCTCGGCCATCGTGGTCGGCCGCGTAAAAGGCCACCGGGATCTCGAGCGGCGCCGGACAATACCGCGCCATTGCGATTGAATGAGCGTCCCACAACGCCGTTGGAATTGCGACTTTGGCGATCGCAGGCTGTTCGTTCGCCGGGAGCTTCAGGTATCGCTCCAGTCTCACCATTTGCTCGAAGGTCCAACGCAAGAGATAAGGCGAAACCAGCGGCTTCAGCAGCCCCAGGATCGCCCGTGGCATTGGACGGGCACTGACGGTCGGCGGGTCCACCATCGTAACCAAATCAACCGTGTGGCCGGCAGCCATCAGCTGGCGGGCCACTTCGAACGCCACCATGGCGCCATTGCACTTGCCGCCCAGAAGAAAGGGGCCGCTCGCTTGCCTTGCCAGGATGAACGGCAGGCGGTCGGCGGCCATCGCCTCGATCGAGCCCGGAATCGGCTCGCCATGAAGACCGTGGGGATTGATCGAGATGATCGGATAATCCGGCCCCAGAAGCTCTACCACCCGCCGCACACTCGCGTGGCCGCTGACAAGATCGCCGTTGAAGAAGTACAGCGGAGACCGCGTGCCAGGCGCATGGGGCTGGAAGAACGGCGTCGTCCACGTGTCCGTTGGTGCGGAAACCCTTGCGGCAAATTGCCGGACGGTTTCTGCCCCGAACATGATGGTTTCCGGCACGGGATAGCCGACGAGCCGCTCGACCTCGATCAGCATCTCCATCGCGAGAAGGGAGTCTCCGCCGCTGGCAAAAAAATCATCGTCAACGGTCACGGCCTCGTTCTTGAGCAGCCTGCGCCAGAGGGTCAGCAACTCGGCTTCCAAATCCAACGGCCCGTTCGCGACGGGCGCCGGCGTCATCGCCTGGTGCCCGCGTGGCCGGTCGACCAGCTCGCGCAGACGTCGCCGCTGAACCTTTCCCGTCACGCCCTTCGGCAGATGGTCGAGCGTCAGAATGCGCCTCGGAATCTTGAACGAGGCCAGCTCGCGTTGCAGGAACAGGCGAAGCTCCGCAGCGCTCGCCTGCGCGCCGCGCTGAGGGACGATGGCGACTGCGACGTCCTCGCCCAGGCGCGGATGCGAGATCGCGAAGGCCGCAGCTTCGGCGATCGCCGAATGTCGCAATAGCGCGGCTTCGATCTCGGCGGGAGAAACCTTCTCACCGCCGCGATTGATCAGCTCGCTCAGGCGGCCGTGCAGCGAAAGGAAGCCGTCTTCGTCGAGGCTGCCGATATCGCCGGTGCGAAACCAGCCCTTCGTGAAAGCGGCTTGATTGAGTTCCGGCGCATCGAGATAGCCCGACGTCACGGTCGGTCCACGAATCCAAATCTCTCCGCGCTCGCCGGCTGCCAGGGGAAGTCCATCCTCGCCAACGATGGCCACGGTATCGGGCCAGGGTCTTCCGCAGGTGCCCGGCCTGTTCGGACCGGGCGGCAGCTGGTTGGCGGCGATCTGGGCCGCCTCGCTGGAGCCGTAATGCTCCAGCACCGGCACGCCGAGAGCGTGTTGCAGGCCGTCCTGCACGGCCCTCGCGAGCGGCGCGCCGCCCGACATCGCGAACCGCAGGGTGTGCGCCGGCTGTGCATTCTCGAGGCTTTGTGCCTTGTCCAGCACCGTGGTGTGAAGCGTCGGGCCTGCCGAGTACCAGGTCGGCCGCAAGACATCGAACCACTCATCGAGTGCGACGACGGCACTGTTCGCCGGGATGGCAATGCTGCCTCCCGTCAGCAACGGCGTGAAGACCGTCACTTTGAGCCCATGGGAATAGTAGGGGGGCGACACGCTCAGGCATCGGTCCCGGGACGTGAGGCCGAACCAGGCCTGAAGGCGTTCGGCCGCCGCCAGCATATTGTCATGGCTGAACGGAATGAGCTTCGGCTGCGCGGTCGTGCCCGACGTCTGCAGAATGAAGGCGGGGGAGCGCGGATCCGGCTCGGCGTCGATGGCAGGTGAGCCGGCAACTTGCACGGCGATCTCGAGTCCAAGCTGGCCCTGTCCGACCGGAGCGGCTTCTATGATGGCAAGCGTTCTGCGGGCTGCGGCCTGGCGAGCTTCAGGGGCACTGCCCTGCAGCACAACGAGGGCGCTCAAGTTCAGCATGTCGAGACGCTGCTCGATTTCAGGCTGTGAGAGGCGTGGGTCGAGGGGCACCGCGACGCTACAGCAGGCGACTGCCACGATGGCGAGAACCGCCTCCGGGCCGTTCGGCATCAAGACCCCGATCCGGGTATTGCAATCGAAACCGGCCAAGCGCAGCCGCCGGCGGATTGCCTTCAACTGGCGTTCAAGACCGTTGTATGTCAGAGGCTCGAAAGCGCTCGAGACGATCGCCGGCTGGTTCGGAAACCGACTGGCAGTTCGACCTATGACCTGGCTTATTGTGAGCCGGGCTTCCGACTCCCCATGGTCGCGAGCGTGGAAGCTCTCGGAACACATGGTGGCGCCAGGCGTCTCGTTGTCCAGAAGCATTCCGTCCTACCTTGAACAACGTAAGTCGGTTGGCAGGACCATAGCCCGCCGCTCCCGAAGATGCCTTGCCGTACAGCAAGTGAAGCTAGCAATTAAGGATTAGCCAATATTCGGTGCGTCATCCTGCCATCCTGCCGATTGCGACCATTGGTGAGTGGTGGCGGAACCAGGCAGCGGCGCGACTTGAGCTTGCCGATGAGAGCAGTCGTCTGGCTTGCGCGGGATTGAGCAGGCCTCGAACAAGACAGAAATTCTCGAAGACGCAGATGGCTCTCGCCGACTACGTGCCGCGATAGCCATTCGGGTTCTTCATCTGGAAATGCCAATGGTCGGCACACATCTGTGTCAGCGATCGCGCTGATGTCCAGCCCAACAGGTTCTTCGCGAGAGTTGGATCGGCATAGCAGATTGCGACGTCACCGACCCTGCGTTGGTCGATCACATACGGCACGGGCCGGCCACTCACTTCCTTGAATGTCCGGATCACGTCCATGACGCTACTGCCGCTTCCTGTTCCGAGATTGACCGTCAGAAGGCCGGGCTGTCTCAGTTGGCTAAGGGCGCTCAGATGTCCGGATGCAAGATCGACAACGTGAATGAAGTCGCGGATCCCGGTGCCGTCCGGAGTATCATAGTCGTTTCCCCAAACATGCACCGTCGGACGTCGTCCGATCGCCACTTGTGCCACAATCGGCAACAGATTGTTCGGCACATCCAGGGGATCTTCTCCGATCAGTCCGCTTTCGTGGGCGCCAACCGGATTGAAGTAGCGCAAGATGGCAATCCGCCAATCCTTGTCGGACTCATGAAGGTCCTTCAGTATTTCTTCGATGAAGTATTTTGTGCGGCCGTACGGATTGATCGGTGCGACGGGATGCTTCTCGTCCAGCGGCAGGTACGCGGGTGTCCCGTAAACGGTTGCGGATGAACTGAAGACCAGCGTCTTGACGGATGCTCGCGTCATGGCCGACACGAGCCGCATCGTTCCCACGACGTTGTTGTCGTAATAGGTGATGGGTTGTGCGCTGGACTCGCCCACCGCCTTGAGGCCGGCGAGATGAATGACCGCAGTCACGTCGTGGGCGCGCAGGATCTGGTAGATCGCCTCTTCATTGCGAATATCGGCATGCCGGAAAATGACCGGTCGCCCGCAGATGGCTCGTATCCGTTCGAGAGAGGCGCTGTTGCTGTTGGAAAGATTGTCGACCGCGACGACATCGAGCCCGGCGTCGAGTAGGGCGACAGCGATGTGGGATCCGATATAGCCGGCACCGCCGGTCAACAAGATCATTTCCGCTTCCGTTTCGCGTCTGCGTGGTCAATGCTCGCCGCGCGCGGGAAATCATCCCGCGCGGTGATGCCGATGCGCCAGACCGGACGAGTCTCAGCTATTTCCGCAGTCGGATCGCCCCGTCGGCTTTTGAACTCATGTCCTTGCGGGTATGGCCGTTGGTGAGGGAGACCTCGAAGTAGTTCTCCGCATGGTCGATCGCGCCAAGTGGCGCCGGCCGGCCCGCTCTCGCAATCTTGGGAATTTCCCGGCCAGGTGGGAGGAGCCGCTCGGTTACGTCAACGATCTGATGCGCCGAACTGCTGTTTCTCGACCAAGCCGCAGATCGATGGTTCAATCCCCAGATTGCTGCCTGCGTTCTGTTTTGAACCCGAATCTTGCGAAGGATCGCCTTGATGTGAACCTTCACCGTGGCTTCGGCAATCTTGATCTTGCGCGCAATGCACTTGTTGGAATCGCCTTCAATCAGGCACTGCACAATTGAAACTTCCCGCGGCGAAAGTTGCTGAGCCAGCGTGTCATCTGCCGTTGCGACGGCATGATCGTCATCGTTGGGTACAGGAGCATCGTCCACCTCGCGTTTCTCGGTCTCGAGAGCGGACTCCAAGAATGCCGGCGGGAATACCGTCCCACCCATCATGACGAGTTCGATGGACTTGATGAACGCGTCGCAGTTCATCACGTCGATGAAATATCCGGTGGCGCCGGCTCGGAATGCGGCAACCAGATCATTCAGATGAAAGTGATCCGCGACAACTGCGACACGTGCATCCGCGTGACGGCGCTTGAACGAGTCGATTTGCTCGACTGTCGGGCGAAAATCATCGCCACTATGAACGATGAGGAACAATGACGGACTCGCGGGGGCTTTCTGAAGCGCCTCATCGCTGGGCCAATCATCGGCGTCGTATATCGAGGTTAGGACGAAATTCTCCGAATTTAGAATTCTTGCAAGGCCTTCTTTGCGAAGACTATTTTCACCAACCAGTGCAATGGCAAAAGGATATCGTCGTCTCATGGAAACTCTCCCGGACGCTACAATGATACAAGCGGTTGAAGGGTTGAACCCGATTCATTTTTGGTGGCCCGCCCAGCTGAAAAGAACGACGTAAAAACAAGCTTCCTCAGATTCGGTCGATAGAACAAACCTGGGACGAAAAGCGCTTAACCCACTCAGAAAATATTTAAGAATGTTAGATGCTAATCCCCAATATCCCTATATACCGTTGGTTATAGGCATTTGGGGCCGCCAAACTGACGAGGGTGGTCTCTCGGTCCCGGTCGACAGGCACTCGCTGAGGGTGCCTCGGATCGTCGCTGCGATTACGCGTTGTGGAATCTGGTTATCGGCGCGCTCCAGGCGGTAGATTCACGGGACCAAACGACAACAAAACCTTACTGAAATATCTCATATTGGAGTAGCTTATTAATGACATTGGGCGCCGATCTGAACTGAGGGGGATTGAGGGTTGATCGGAAATGCATTTCAGTCGTGTAGTCATTGCCAGTAGATATCCAGTCGTTTTATTGGGTCTGAACTGCCTGCTCGAAGCAGAGCGTGATTTCAAAGTTGTTGCTCGCTGCAATGATATTGCGAGCTGCTTCAAGGCAATACAGAGCCTCGCGCCCGACATCGCCATTTTGGACATGTCGATGCCTGACATTTCTGGGCAGGCCATGCTCGAGGTCGCAAACTCCGGGGCGCTTGGTGTGCGGCTCGTGTTTCTTGCCGCCTCGGTTGAGGATCGCGATCTCGCCATGCTCGCAGCAGCGGGAGCTTGCGGTGTTCTTCTGAGCGAGGAGGAGCCCGAAACGCTCTTGCAGACGTTGCGGCAAGTCGCCGACGGCCAGAAGACATTGCCTCCGCCCTCGTACGAAGAAGCCATCCCTTATGCGCAAACGACGATCCCGGAGAAATATCTTGCGGTGCTGACGGACCGCGAGCGTCAGATCATGCGTTTGGTGTCGGAGGGCTTGTCGAACAAGGAGATTGGCCGCCGTCTGAAGGTGGCCGACGGTACCATCAAGGTTCATCTGCACCACATCTTCCGCAAGCTCGAGATCAGCAACAGGACCGTCCTTGCTACGCTTGCCGTCTCATATTCCGGGCCGACCGGGTCTCCATCCGTCGAATAGCGGCGACGGACCGGCGTTTTTCATCGAGCTTCATGCGCGATGATCATCCCCGCTAGGCCAACGGGCTGTCTGTCCGCCTGGAGATTACGGAAAACGAGCGTCTCAAGGCAGTTGCGATGAAAACGCCTGCACAACAGCCGGCGCCTTTGACGAACATGTCCTTTACGTATCCATGTCTGTCGGGGAGCAGTCTTTGGATGAGTTCGAAGCCGACGACCATAGCGAGAAGGACGAGCAGGATTGGCAGCACGTGCTTCGGATAGGCGAGCGAAAAGGCGACCCCGACAATGAACAGAGCTGCAAAACGATCGATGTTCGCCGATATCAACGTGTGCGGACGGAATGCCAGCGGTGTATCGGTGACGATGAAGAGGCCTAGGATCAAACCCCAAGCCAAGCATCGGAATACGGTTTGCGTCATCCCTTGTGGTTCAGCAAGAGCGCAGTAACCTGGTTTCATCATTCGCATTCGCAACTACTCTTCAGGCGCGGCCGTTTTAAAGAGATGGATCGTCGTTGCACGATGGGGGCAAGCTCAACTGCGGATCACCATGGCGGGCTAGGGTTTTGCCAAGCCACTGGCCAATGTCTCTGGATCCGATGACCCGTTTGGGCCGGTATGGGTTGATCGTTCCAGCTGAAAGTCTCTCGATGCGCTGGTCCTCCGCCAGTTTCCTTGTGAACTGCTTCGCATCCTGTTCGGATACGAATGTCGCAGTCCTTCGTGCGTGCCTGTCGGGCGGAGCATCGCGTTGATCAATGAAGGAGACGTACCAGATGTGCCTTGCTGTCATGCGGGACCTCCGAGGTCAGGTCTAGGCGCGAATACAAATTCGAGACACCAGGCGGTGATATCTGAAAGCTGATCGGCAGAAAGCTTCTTCTCCATTGTGTAGTCGTGATTGCTTTCTGCGAGCCAAAGCAGGCCGGCGATTGGTCCGTCCGCAATGGACGGGAATTGCAGCTTTCGCTCAGCGTGTCGCCGGGGCTTTCAGAGTACTCCTCCTGGACATCAAGCTTGCACGCTTCGTTCCATCGCGAAGTTTGAAGATGGCCACGAGGCGCCGCAGGCGAGCGCTGCGTTCGCTGCTATTCATGCCGCAATGGAAAACTGAAGGACGAACAGTGACTGGCCGCCCGGCTCGGGGCTGTCGCTGATTTCGACATGCCAGCGAAGATGACGCAAGAATGGCTCCGTCACGTCGTGCTTGAGTATCTCGCCGCTCAGTTCAATCGCCGTCGTCCGTGCGGCGAAAATGTCGGGAAGATCCAGGCCGACATCATCGAGCACTGAATGGCCGCCGTGGATATGAAAAAAATACCGCGGCATTGGTGTCTCCGGATGAGGCGAACATTCCGACGACTGCGACGAGTTCGACGCATCAAAGTGGTGTCATCGCACCACGGTGAGGCGGACGGCAAGCCGCTATTCTAGGAGGGCGGATCATCATTGTTGGGTACCCCGACGTGGACCTGCACCATCATCGGTTCGGAAGGTCGAGCGACGCATCGGGTCGACAGAGGAGACCAGCCGAATTCGTGTTGGCTTGTCGGCAATGAGCCAGCGATTCGGTCATCGTGATTTCGAGACAATGGCAAGCGGCCGGCGGGAAGCAGAGAGCGCCGCTCGTCACCGCGAATAAAATCACGCCGTTACAGAAGCTGAGGCAGGCGGCCGACCAGCGGGAAACGGCTGCGGACCACCGGACGCGCCGAGATCTCTCGGATGGTCAGGGAAGCGTGCGGCAATGCCTAGCACCCGAAGCTAACGAGCAGCATTTTCACGACGGCCCGTGGTGCTCGCCAGCGACGCCGGCGATCAATTATTTGTGCGGTGCGGCAATATTGATATTGCATTGCAATAATAGCTGACTAACTCTGCTTCTCACGTGCCACTGAGGAGCCTTCCGTGATCAAGATTTCCCTCTCCACCCTTGCCGCCGCTCTCGCGATCGCAACCGCCGCGTCCGCTGCGGAGCTTCCGACCTATGAGGCTGCGGGCCTGCCGATCTCGGCGGTGCAGGCCGGCGTGATTGGCGCCGCCAACGCCCGCGAGCAGGCGCCTGTTGCGACCACATCGGCGACGCCGCATCAGCTCAGCGTTCTGACGCCCCGCAACAAGATGACGACCGCGCGGGCCGCTGCCCGCACCGACCGCTCGGTCCACTGATCGGCATAGCCGTTCCCCGGGAGGCCCGCGACGACGTCGCGGGCCTTCGGCGGGCCAATCCTCCTAGACCAAAATAGATCGCGCCGCCGCCAGGTCGCGCTTGCCGGCGGGTGATACGCCTCACGCCGTTGGCGCGAACTCCCGCAGGTGGAGTTTGATTGCGGCGTCGACCCTCGTCCGGGTGATCGACCTGAGGCAGTCGCCGAGGTCGAGAAATGGTGGCCGATCGTCAAGTCGGCGAATATCAAGGCGGAATAGCTACAACGATGATTTTCGGCGTGATCGGCAGATGCGCGTTAAGGCATCCGCTGTCATGGCAGGGCTGGCAGCTTGCAGGCTCGGCACTGGAAATCGTCGCCGCGCTCGTCGGCGCGAACTTCGAATTCCTCCGAAACCCGAACAATTCGGTTGCGAAGCGGGGCGACCTCGGAAAGCTCAGCGTGGCCCGTGCGTCGGCATTTCGGGCACCGCAGGATCTCAATCCAGTAGGTTTGGGTCATGACGTCGTCTGCAAACGCTCGCGCAATGATAACCCCGTCTGGCGCGAAGAAAATTGATCCAGCTCAAAAGCGCGGCCGCATCTCCTCCAATTCCGCACCTGTTCAAACGCCAAAGCGCGTTTCGAGGCCCCGGGGCGAGCGCTGCTCAAATCGGTGAAAACCCTGACCGCGTTAACCTTTGATTAACCATGCGGTCCGATTGTTAACCATTCGACAAGACAACCGAGTCAGGGGCGATGGACGCAACTCAACAGGTCGCACGTCAGCAGGTCCGCATGCGCGGCCGTTCCTACGTTGCGTTCGTTTTCTCGCCGGTCGTGCCTGTCGTGTCCTGGCTGGCCGAGATCGACGCGACGCTGGCGAAGTCGCCGGGCTTCTTCACCGGCAAGCCCATCGTGCTCGACCTCTCGGCGGTCGATCTCAGCCAGACCGCGATCGCGCATCTGATCGGCAGCCTCGGTGAGCGCAACATCCGCATCCTCGGCATCGAGGGCGTCGACGAATCGAAGCTCGGCGCCAACATGCCGCCGCTTCTGACCGGCGGCCGGGCCTGCGCGATCACCCATGTCGAGCCGCAGAAGCCGCAGGTGCAGGAAAAAAACAAGGACAAGACCAAGCTGCCGTCGCTGCTGCTGGAGAGCCCGGTCCGTTCCGGCCAGTCGATCGTGTTTGCCGAGGGCGACGTCACCGTGCTCGGCTCGGTCGGCTCCGGCGCCGAGATCGTCGCCGGCGGCTCGATCCATGTCTACGGCACGCTGCGCGGCCGGGCGATGGCCGGCATCAACGGCAATTCGGCGGCCCGCATCTTCTGCCAGAGGATCGAGGCCGAGCTGCTCGCGATCGACGGCTACTACCAGACTGCGGAAGAAATCGCCGACAGCTTGCGCAACCGGCCCGCCCAGGCGTGGCTCGAGGGCGAAATGCTGCGCATTACACCATTGAACTGACCGACCACAAGGAGAGAGAGAATGGCCAAGGTATTGGTCGTGACGTCTGGGAAGGGCGGGGTCGGCAAAACGACCTCAACCGCCGCGCTCGGCGCGGCGCTCGCGCAAATGGGTCAGAACGTCGTCGTCATCGATTTCGACGTCGGCCTGCGTAACCTCGATCTGGTGATGGGCGCGGAGCGTCGGGTGGTGTTCGACCTCATCAACGTGGTGCAGGGCGTCGCCAAGCTGCCGCAGGCGCTGATCCGCGACAAGCGGCTGGAGAATCTCTGGCTGCTGCCGGCGTCGCAGACCCGCGACAAGGACGCGCTGAGCGACGAGGGCGTCAAGCACGTGATCGCCGACCTCAAGACCAAGTTCGACTGGATCCTGTGCGACAGCCCGGCCGGCATCGAGCGCGGCGCGACGCTCGCGATGCGCTACGCCGACGAGGCCGTTATCGTCACCAATCCGGAAGTGTCGTCGGTTCGCGACTCCGACCGCATCATCGGCATGCTCGATTCCAAGACGGTCCGCGCCGAGCGCGGCGAGCGCGTCGAGAAGCATCTTCTGGTCACCCGCTATGATGCCGGCCGCGCGGCGCGCGGCGAGATGCTGTCGATCGACGATATCCTGGAGATCCTTGCGACTCCCTTGCTCGGCATCGTCCCGGAAAGCCAGGACGTGCTGCGCGCCTCCAATGTCGGCTGTCCGGTCACGCTGAACGCAGCAAGCAGCGCGCCGGCGCGGGCCTATACCGACGCGGTACGCCGCCTGATGGGCGAGGCGGTGGAGATGACCGTGCCGGTTCAACGCAAGGGACTGATGGATCGGCTACTGCGACGGAGGGCGGCATGATGAACGTAATGCGGCTGTTCGGCGGCCGCGCCGCATCGGCGCCCGTCGCGCGGGAGCGGTTGCAGATCCTGCTTTCGCATGAGCGTGGCCGGACCGGCGCGCCAGATCTCCTGGAGACACTTCGCTCGGAAATCCTGAGCGTGGTTTCCAAGCATATCGACGTCGACCCCGACAAGGTCGTGGTCCGGATGGACCGTGGCAAGTTCGTCTCGATGCTCGAGGTCGACATCGAGGTTCCCAATGGCGTGCAACGATCGAAGATGGTGGCGGCCACATGACGGCAGACAGCGATAGTCACATTGCCTGGCAGCGCGCGCAGCTCAAGAAGCTGCGGGCGGCGTTGAGGGCGATCGAGGCCGATCAGCTCGGCAAGGCCAATTGCGGCCGCGCGACGCAGATGACGATCGACGAATTGCAGCGCAAGATCGGCGAGTCGGGCCGCTGCATCGCGGAGTACGAGCGCCGCACCCGTCGCCCGCTGGCGACGGATCTCGGCAGCCTCGCCAGCGTCAGCTGGACGCACTGGAACGCCAACATGCCGATGGCCAAGGCGCCGCGCCATCGCGCGTGATGCGATAGTCTATCCCGTCGTCATTGCGAGCCACCCGGTCGGCGCAAGGCGCCGCCGGATGACAGGCTCCGCGAAGCAATCCATTTTTCCGCATAGGCGGCTCGATGGATTGCTTCGTCGCTATCGCTCCTCGCAATGACGTGGAGAGAGCAGCGGCCTACAGCAAAAAAGCCAGCGCGCTCTCGCAACTATCCTCGATCTTGAGGGTGAGCAACTCGTCGGCGCGGGTGCGGCCTAGATTGACGGCGGCAATCGGCAGGCCGTGCTGCTCTGCCATCCGGACGAAGCGAAAGCCGGAATAGACCATCAGCGAGGAGCCGACCACCAGCACGGCGTCGGCCTGCTCGAGATGCGCCTGCGCCGACGCGACCGTATCGCGCGGCACGTTCTCGCCGAAGAACACCACATCGGGTTTCAGCACGCCGCCGCAGGCTTCGCAGGCCGGCACCACGAACGACGAAAAATCTTGCTCGAGATCGGCGTCGCCGTCGGGAGCGTCGGCGGCATCGAGCGTGAGCCAGGCGGGGTTTCGTTGCGCGAGCTCGTGCTGGAATTGTTCGCGCGGCATCGTCGCGCCGCAGCCGAGGCAGCGCACCACGTCTAATCGGCCGTGCAGGTCGATCACCCGCCGGCTGCCGGCGGCCTGGTGCAGGCGGTCGACGTTCTGGGTCAGCAGCAGCTCGCAGCGCCCCTGCTGTTCGAGCTTGGCCAGCGCGCGATGCGCGCCGTTCGGCGCGGCGCGGCCGAACCGCCGCCAGCCCACCATGCTGCGCGCCCAGTAGCGCTGCCGCGTCGCCGCCTCGCCCAAGAACGCCTGGATGGTGACCGGGCGCGTCCGCTTCCAGTTGCCGTCGCTGTCGCGATAATCAGGAATGCCGGAATTGGTGCTGCAGCCGGCTCCGGTCAGGACAAACAGGCGCTGGTGGCCGGCGACGAAATCCTCGAGGGCGGGGTGTGGCATGGCAGCACATCTAGTGCGGGGCACGCATCTGCGCCAGATGTGGGGCCTGCCGCGAGCGGACCTTTCACGCCGCCTCTGCGTTGACGGCATGGCACCCGAGGCGTGGTGCTGCGCGCGCCTGTTTGCCTGGCGCAATTGCCGACGGAGTGATCGATGCGGCCGGGATTCATCGTCGTCGTTTGCGGGCTGATGTCGTTGGCGTCATCGCCGTCCCATGGTCAGGATGCGGGCGTGTCCGGCGAGCAGGCGTTCAACAATTCCTGCCGCACCTGCCACACGGTCAAGGACGGCGACAACCGCGTTGGCCCGAACCTGCACAATGTGGTCGGCCGCAAGGCCGGATCGGTTGCGAACTTTCCTTATTCGGAGGCGATGAAATCATCCGACATCGTCTGGGATGAGAGCACGCTGCTGCGCTTCATCGAAGATCCCGAGGCCGTGGTGTCGGGCAACGGCATGAAGCCGTATACCGGCGTGCGCTCGGCGGAGGATCGCGCCAGGATCGTGGCGTTCCTGAAATCCCCCGGCAAGTGACCGTTGGCGGTAGGCCGGTCTCACTTTGCCGGCACGACGAAGACCTGGCCGGGATAGATCAAATTGGGATTGCGGATCTGCTGCGAATTGGCCCGATAAATCACGGCGTAGCGCTGTCCGGCGCCGAATGCGCGCTGGCTGATCCGCCACAGGCTGTCGCCGCGGGCGACGGTGGTCGTGGTGATCTTCGGCACGATCACAGCGGAGGCGGACTTCACATCGGATGCGGTGGCGGTTGCCGCCGCGGCGAGCTGCGGTTTGGCGATATCCGCACGGCCGGACGAGGTTGGCGATGCCGGGATCGATGCGGTCGTCATCGTGTCCGGAACGTTGAATGGCACCTCGGCACGCGCGCGGACCTTGCCGGAAGTGGGGTCGACGTCGTCAAGCCGCACCTGATAGTTGCCGGCCGTCACGCCCTTGTTGATCGTGACCGAGAGGTGCCCCGCCTCGTCGGCCGTCGCGGACGTGATCAAGCTGCCGTTGAGATAGAGCCTGACGGTCGCGCCGGGAGCTGCCTGACCGCTCACATGGAGCTTGCCGTCCGGTTCGGTTTCGACGGCCTCGATGGCCACTTTCCCAGCGGCCGGCGCCGTGGCCGCAGGTTGCGACAGCACGCGGACCGGTTTGTCCGGTGCCATCAGCGCCACCATCGGCCGCTCTCGCGTCGCAGCCTCGAGCGCCACCGCCACGCTTTGCTTGGAGGTCACCTGCTTGCCGTCGCGCGTCATGCGCAGGGTGAGGTCATAGTTTCCCGGCGGAAGCGGGCGCGGGACCATGACGAACTGGCCGGACTTGTCCACCACGACGCGATCGTGCACCTCGCCATTGCGCAGCAGTTCCACCGTCGTGCCCGGTAGCGCCCGGCCGGCAACAACGGTCTCGCCGGTCGGCTCGATGTTGACGACGTCGAACTCCGGCACCGCGTCGCCGCCTGGTGCCGGCGCCGGTCCCGCCAGCACGTCGGCCAAGGCCGCGGTCTCGGTTTGTGCCTTTGCCAGCGCGGTCTTGTTTTGGTCTCGCGCCGGAGCCGCTGGCGCGGATGGTGCCGTCGCCGTCAAAGGCGTGCTCCCGCCCAGGATTTGCTGGGTTTGGCGGATGCCGAAGACGAGCGCCGCCGTGCCGCCGGCGGCAAGTGCCAGCAACGGAATGACCAGTCGGATCGCCGTGGCGTTCATGATTGTCATCCGCGGATGATGTCCCCCGCGCATCCGCGCGCGACCCCCGCCCCCCGCGGGGATTTAGTGAGAGACTGCGCCGGTTTGCGCCGGCCATCAAGTCGGATGAAGGGATTACTTCTCTCGGGCAGGCCGGCCGATCTGGCGGCTCGCGGCGCCCGGCCCGGGTCGGGATCACGTCAGGTTCAAAATTCCAGCGCCGCATTGTCCACCACCTCCTTCATGACGAAGAAGGTGCGGGTCTGCCGCACGCCGGGCAGCGCGATCAGCTGATCGCCATGGATGCGCTTGAAGTCGTCGACGTCGCCGGCGCGGATCTTGAGGAAGTAGTCGAAATCGCCGGCGACGAGGTGGCAGTCGAGCACGCATTTGAGCTTCGCCACCGCCTGCTCGAAGCTCGCAAAGCTTTCCGGTGTCGAGCGGTCGAGCACGACGCCGACCATCACCAACGTGCCCTTGCCGAGCTTGCGCGGCGCCACCATGGCGCGGACGCCGCTGAGATAACCCTCGTCGAACAGCGCTTGCGTCCGGCGATGGCAGGTGGCGGGGCTGACGCCGACCTGATCGGCCAGCTCGGCATTGCTGAGCCGGCCGTTCTTTTGCAGCAATCTCAACATCTTGAGGTCGATGCGGTCGAGTCGGGCGGACATGGAAGAATCTCTCACTATTGGTCGATTTCATGAGAGAAAATATACCATCAGGGCCAGATCCGGCAATCTTCGGCAATTGTGCGAGCTGAGTTAGAGAGCACCTTTCGCGCCAGGGGTGATAGCTGTGGCCGCCGTTTCAGACCACCAAAGAGGATGCCAGCATGCTGGAGAAGTTCGCGCGCTATCCACTCACATTCGGGCCGACTGCCATCGAGAAGCTCGATCGGCTGTCAAAGCATCTCGGCGGCAAGGTCGAGCTCTATGCCAAGCGCGAGGATTGCAATTCCGGGCTCGCCTATGGCGGCAACAAGCTGCGCAAGCTCGAATACATCATCCCCGATGCGATCGCCTCCAATGCTGACACGCTGGTCTCGATCGGCGGCGTGCAGTCGAATCACACCCGCATGGTCGCGGCCGTCGCGGCCAAGATCGGCATGAAGTGCCGGCTGGTGCAGGAAAGCTGGGTGCCGCATGAGGACGCGGTCTATGATCGCGTCGGCAACATCCTGCTTTCGCGCGTCATGGGCGCCGATGTGCGGCTGGTCGACGAAGGCTTCGACATCGGCATCCGCAAGAGCTGGGAGCAGGCGATCGAGGAGGTCAAGGCCGCGGGCGGCAAGCCCTACGCGATTCCGGCCGGCGCCTCCGTGCACAAATTTGGCGGGCTCGGCTATGTCGGGTTCGCCGAGGAGGTGCGCGCGCAGGAGCGCCAGCTCGGCGTCAAGTTCGACTACATCATCGTCTGCACGGTGACCGGCTCGACCCATGCCGGCATGCTGGTCGGCTTCGCCGCCGATGGGCGCGCGCGCAACGTGATCGGCATCGACGGTTCGTTCACGCCCGCGCAGACCAAGGCGCAGGTGCTGTCGATCGCGCAGAACACCGCAAAGCTCGTCGAGCTCGGCCGCGACATCGTCGAGGATGATGTCGTGCTGATCGAGGACTACGCCTATCCCGCCTACGGCGTGCCGTCGGAGGAGACGAAGGAGGCGATCCGGCTCAGCGCGCGGCTCGAAGGCATGATCACCGACCCCGTCTATGAGGGCAAGTCGATGCAGGGCATGATCGATCTGGTGCAGAAGGGTTATTTCCCGGCCGGATCGAAGGTGCTCTACGCCCATCTCGGCGGCGCACCGGCGCTCAACGGCTACGCCTACGCGTTCAGGAACGGCTGAGGCGGGCGGGCCTCTGATTTCGTGGCTTCGTAGCCCGGATGAAGCGAAGCGCATCCGGGTAGGTCTCTCGGCGGCGCGAGATCCCCGGATTTGGCGGAGCCTGTCATCGGGCGCGCGTTCGCGCGACCCGTTGGCTGCATCCGGGCTATGCATTCTTACCTCCCCTTGAAAAGGGGAGGTCGCTTTGCTCGCAGAGCAAAGCGGGTGGGGATCTGCTCTCTCCGCTTGCAGCGTCGCCTGTAGCTGACCCCCATCCCGACCTTCCCCCTTTCAGGGGGAAGGGGAAGAGAAGTCCGTAGATGGGGTAACGGGCCGGCCGCCCGCTCGCTACGGCGCAATTTGGAAGCGCGCTCGCGAGCGGCCTGTTGGTTGGAAGGCGGTCGTCCCTCAAACTGATGGTGTTC